>JAHEAM010000275.1 GCA_024642765.1 Planctomycetaceae bacterium | reverse complement strand
GATCGCGTCGTCTTGGTTGACCAGATCCGGTGGCGAACCTCCGCCAATCGACAAAAACAACTTTGCTTGCATGTTATTGCCTGGCATGGATGTTTCGCGAATCCAGTACTTGGATTGTGATTCATTGAAACGTCGAACAATGTCTTGAACGACAAGTAAATCATCACCGCCCCAAAAATGCCAAAACACAACTTCCTCGCGTCCCGAAGGAACCTGAACATTATCCACAGTTGGCCAAACCAAAATGGCAACTGCGAAAAGAATCAAGATCGCGATGATGGCTAAACGCATACTGGACTTTCGTTTGGTATTCGATTTTCGGCAACAATCAAGTTGCCGTGCGGTAGTGAACCCACTGGGCCGAAGTTCTGAATAGCAGGAATGTGACGATCGACAAGAAAACCAAAACAATCCAAGCCATCGCGGATGCATATCCCAACCGCAATTCACCAAAAGCGGTCAGGAAAAGCTGCAACGAAATGGTTGACATTGAACCGCCGGGTTCGCCCGTTCCTTCGCTCAAGATGTAAACCGAAGCAAACGTTTGCACACCGCGGATCAATCCTATCACTAGATGAAAAAACAATACGGGTGAGAGCATTGGCAACGTAATATTTACAAACTTCCTCCAAGGTCCGGCGCCGTCTAACTCGATTGCTTCGTAAAGCGATCGCGGAATGTCGGTAAGAGCGGCTAAATAAATGACCATGTAGTTTCCGACGCCCCACACCGTCATCGCAATCAAACCGTCTTTGCTACCGAGCAACGACCATTTTCCAGGTGGCGTTTCTGACATATATCCAATCGTCTCAAAACTAAAAATCGAACGTGCTTGGTTTAGCCAGTTTTGTGGAGGGCAACCGACCATCGACAAACACCAATTCACCCACCCCTGACGCGGATCGAGCATCCATAGCCATAAAACACTTATTGCCACCACGGGCAGAACACTCGGCAAGAAAACTACGGTTCGCAGTATGCCCCGACCTGGTATCGGCTGCGACAAGAGCGTCGCCATGGACACGCCGATGATGATCGAAAGAGGGACGGAGAGGGCGACATAGTAAACTGTGTTGCCAACCGCCATTCCAAAGGCCTGGTTGCTCGAAAGATCGCGGCTCAACTCTTGGTAATTTTGCAGGCCGATCCATGTTGGTGAGTTCACCAGATCAAAATCGCAGAAACTCCAATAAACAGACGCTATAAACGGCCACACAAAAAAGAAGGCAAACCCAACCAGCCATGGCAGCACGAATAGAATTCCAGCCGAGTTCTTTCGTTGCATTGGATATTCCCTAAATCAATTCATACCGCTTGTGCCATCAGCCTACCGGTTTGGCATTATGGCAACTATTGTGATTGCCAACAATTCACCTGACAAAGGCCAAGAAAAAAGCTAGATTAGTGCCTTTCGTATTTCTTGAATTTGCTCCTTTTTGTGATCTGATCGAAGACGATGGATATTATTGCCGACTTGAAATGGCGTGGACTTCTTTATCAATCAACCGACGATGCCGGCTTGCAACCTTGGTTAGCGAAACAATCAAGAACGCTGTATTCGGGATTTGACCCGACAGCGGATAGCCTGCACGTTGGTAGTCTCTTGCCGCTGCTTAATCTTCGGCGCTTTCAACGCGCAGGGCATCGCCCGATTGCATTGGTTGGCGGCGCAACGGGAATGATCGGCGACCCAAGCGGCAAGAGTGCCGAACGGAATTTGCTCGATAGCGAACAACTTGCTCAAAATGTTGCGGGCATCGCCACTCAGATGCAATCAATCTTAGATTTTGAATGTGGGCCCACTTCCGCCCTACTGGTCAATAACTCAGATTGGATTGGCCAATTCAGTTACATTGATTTCTTGCGCGACGTGGGAAAGAACTTTTCAGTGAACGTCATGTTGGCCAAAGAATCCGTCAAAAATCGAATCGAAGGCGATACGGGAATCAGCTATACCGAGTTCAGCTACATGTTGTTGCAAGCTTACGATTTTGTTCACCTCAATCGTTCGTTCGGTTGTGAGCTACAAATCGGTGGCAGCGACCAATGGGGAAACATCACCGCGGGTATTGATCTTGGTCGACGCATGAACTCAGTTCAGCTTTATGGAATTACTTGTCCACTGCTCACGAAAAGCGACGGCAGTAAAATGGGGAAAACCGAGACGGGTACAATTTGGTTGTCAGCCGATAAGACAAGCCCTTACCAATTCTATCAATATTGGATTACGACCGCTGATGCTGATGCTGGTAAGTGCCTGCGATTTTTGACCGAATTGGAACAAGAAGAGATCGAGTCGCTCGACGCCGCACGAGAAAGCCAGCCGCATTTGCGCGAAAGTCAAAAACGGTTGGCCGAATTCTTGACACAACTCGTGCATGGTGAGGCCGGATTGCAGAAGGCCCAGAATGCAACTGCCATTTTGTTTGGTGCTGAAATCGAGAACATTTCCGATGTCGAGTTGGGGCAGATTTTTGCTGATGTGCCTAGCGCTGCGTTCGCGAAAACGCTACTTGATGAAGGCTTGGTTTTGATTGACGCAATAGCACAAGCGGGATTGGTCAAGAGCAAGGGGGAGGGACGCCGGGCGATAGAGGAGGGCAGTATATACGTTAACAACAAACGAGTGTCTATAACCGACTACAAATTGACAATGGTTGACCTCGCTAGTGAAACCTCGATCGTATTGCGAAAGGGAAAACGGAATTATGCCATCTTGCGATTCGAATAATAGGGCTCGCTGAACAAATCTTGGGTTTGATTGCGTAGAATCAAAGAAGTATTCGTCCTCGTTTGTTTTTGTCAGTTTATCGGTGGTTAGAAAAATGAAAATTCTAAAACGCTTGTTTTGTTTGGTCGTGTGTTTGCTGTCCGTTGGATGTTGGAACGCCAGCCTTGCGCAAGATTCCGCAAAAGGAAGCGCAGGAAAAACGAACCCCTCAACGAATCAAGAAGAGTCGGAAAAAGGCGCAAGGACTGACAAGGTTCAAGAAAAACAATCGGCTGAAAAACAGGAAGAAAAAAAGATGGAGACCGCAACACTTGCGAACGGATGTTTTTGGTGCACAGAGGCTGTCTTCGAGCAGTTGAAAGGTGTTGAGTCTGCGACGTCTGGCTACACGGGGGGCACAGTCGAAAACCCATCGTATCAAGCTGTCTGCACAGGCCGAACAGGACATGCAGAATGCCTGCAGATCGTATACGATCCTGAAGTAATATCATTTGCCCAGTTACTCGCTGTATTTTTTACGTCGCATGATCCCACGACACTTAATCGTCAAGGTCCCGATTATGGAACGCAATATCGTTCGGGGATCTTCTACCACAACGATGAACAAAAGCGACTCGCGGAACAATACATTGCCCAATTGAACGAAGCAGAAGTATTTGACGACCCGATTGTGACTGAGGTAGCAGAGTTTAAAAAGTTCTTTCCTGCGGAAGACTATCACCAGGAGTATTTCGCGACTAATCCAAACGATCGCTATTGCCGCACACAAGCGTTGCCCAAAATGAAAAAGGTGAAAAAAGTATTCGAAGACTTGATCAAAGAAGACGCAGGCAAGAATAAGTAATTGGGCATGAGCGGCATTGGACTAGCAGAATTGGACGAACAGCTATTTTCCACTTCAGCCCAATTTGAAACGCCGATAGCTTTTGCCAAATCTACTCACTTCAATCTACTCGCAGCCTTCTGTGAAATTTAATTGAGGCAACCCATTAGCGATTTTCAAAACGTTTTTGAGCTGAAATGCGTTGGACATACACTTTCAAGAAATTGGCTATCGCTAGGTATTGCATAAATCTCGTAATTGAGACCTGGATTGAGACTTTGGGTTTCCTCGGTCCTCGAAATGGGGTTTAATAAACGCTCTTCGTTTCCACATATGATTCAGATTTTACGAATTTATTTTTTTGTCGAGTCGTCAATGTTTTTTAACAATGCTCGTAGTTGTCCAACTATCACTGCTTTTATTCTCTTCCTCAGCTACCTAACCATTAGTAATGTTGCTTGCGCGCAAACAACGCGGGATGGCCAATCTCTGGAGGTTCAGCAACTTCCGTTGGTTGATTTGAATGATGATGCTGCGCGTCAAGTTGTGGTTGACCGTGAGCCGGGGAAATATTTGGGGCATCCGACGACGCTATTGCTTGAAGATGGCAAGACTATTCTGTGTGTTTATCCGCAAGGTCACGGAAAAGGTCCCGTGATCTATAAACGAAGTGTCGATGGCGGTTTGACTTGGAGCGAGCGTTTACCAACGCCTGAAAATTGGAGTACGTCCAAAGAAACGCCCACGCTTCATCGCGTTGTAGCTCCCGACGGGAAGAAACGCGTCGTCATGTTTTCTGGCCTTTACCCAGCGCGAATGGCACATAGCGATGATGACGGGGAAACTTGGTCCGAGTTGAAACCCATTGGTGATTGGGGAGGAATCGTTGTCATGGGCAGCGTATTTGATTTGGCGACTGGGCCAGGGCACTATATGGCAGTGTTTCATGATGACGGACGTTTTCTTTCCGCAAATGCCGTGCAGTCCAAGCCTGTTGAATTCAAATTGCTTGCGGTAGATTCGTCAGACGGTGGAATGACTTGGTCGACGCCTCGTACGGTTTGGGCTGGAACCAAAATGCATCTCTGCGAACCAGGCGTTGTACGAAGTCCGGATAAAAAAACGCTGGCGTGCCTGTTGCGAGAAAATCGACGAGAGAGTCCGTCCCAAATTATCTTCTCATCGGACGAAGGCAAGACGTGGTCCGAGCCAAGGTCGTTGCCATTTGACCTGTGTGGTGATCGTCATACTGCCAAATATGCGCCGGATGGACGCCTTGTCATTTCCTATCGACGTTATTGTGTCAAAGGCGAAACGGACCAAACGCATGGTGACTGGGTGGCCTGGGTTGGTACGTTTGAGGATTTGACCAATGGACAGCCGGGTCAATACTTGATCCGTTTGAAAGATAACCTGAAGGGCACCGATTGCGCCTATCCTGGCGTCGAAGTCTTGCCTGATGGCACCTTCGTCCTAACGACCTATGGCCATTGGGATCAAGACGAAGAGCCTTACATTCTGTCTGTCCGTTTAAAACTGTCCGAAATCGATGCATTGGCTCAGAAGTTGAAAGTCAATAACTAGGATCGCCGGCTAAAAATGCGAGCCCATTATTCAAAAAGTCCAAAGTTCTTTTTCTGACTAGGGAACTTTGCCGGCTGAAATCTTCTCCAAGCAAGCGTGACACAAAGCGAGGCAATTTCGCTGAACCGTTAGTTGAAGGCGGCTGTGATTGGACTTGCGTACGTGTTCGGCTGTTGGTTGTGTTTCGTGCCGCCCTTTGACTGTATGGTAGGGTGCGCTTGCGATTCGAGCTTTGATTCAATTCTGGTAGACTGATCAACTCAATAGTCTGCTGTCCCAAATAAAATCGACGTCCCTCTTTTTGCGTAGGTAGAAGATGTTTGCAAAGATCGTCATTTGGTGTTTGCTCTCGCTGGGTTCATTGACCCTATGTTCGTTTTATTCCCTGGATGAAGCGTTGCGTCCCGTTGATGAACTGGATCGGCAAAAGGCCAAGAAGCTTGTTGATGAAGGCAATTTTCGTGATGCTTACGAAATC
>JAHEAM010000274.1 GCA_024642765.1 Planctomycetaceae bacterium | reverse complement strand
AGGAACAGGCAAACCGGCAGCCTGCAATCGACAAAGCGTCAAGAACTTGTCGATACAGAACTCGATCGACCGAGCGTTGTTGATTGTGCGCACACCCTTCAATTCCAATTGTGCCAACGCATCCATGCGAAAGACAATCTGATTGAGGCTGCCGTTAGGCATCGACCGAACGAGAATGCCATCACACGAGAGCAAGTCGACTTCGTTTGCGTGAACCTGTAACCCATTTGTTTCAACGGAAGACCGCAAGCACTCAAAAGGAATTGAATACAACTCCATTCCCATGAATGCTGCCGCACGCCGCAAGTCGTCGCAATGCCATTGCCCCGCCTGACCTAAGATTCCAAGTTTCAATCTGAACAAATCCTAGATTAAGTGCTTGTTATTCGTCGGTTGGTTTCAACGACTGAGCGAGCCAATCGAAAAAGACACGTTGCCAAAGAACACTGTTCTGCGGCTTCATCACCCAGTGCCCTTCATTCGGAAAGTACAAGAATCGAGACGGCACTTCCTGCAACTGAGCAGCGCTAAACGCCTCCATACCTTGCGTTACAGGTACACGAAAATCTTTTTCACCGTGAATTACAAGTAAAGGCGTCTTCCAATTTCCAACAAAACGATGAGGTGAAAAGCGTTCATATTTCTTCCCAATCTCGCCGCCCTTCCAATATGGTCCGCCCAAATCCCAATTAACGAAAAAAAGTTCTTCTGTCGAACCGTACATCGACTCCAAATTGAAAACGCCACAATGCGCGATCATGGTCTTGAAGCGATTAGCATGGTTTCCCATTAGCCAATAAACAGTGAAGCCACCGTAACTAGCTCCGACCGCCCCAAGTCGAGCTCGATCGACATATTTTTCATTGGCCATATCGTCGGTTGCCGACAAAATATCACGCATCGCCTGCCCGCCCCAATCCTGACTAATTTGATCATTCCAAGCCTGACCAAATCCAGGCAAGCCACGCCGGTTAGGAGCGATCACGACGTAGCCATTCGCAGCCATCAAATGAAAGTTCCAGCGATACGAAAACCACTGACCGATTTGGCTTTGAGGACCGCCTTGGCAAAACGTCAACATCGGCCATTTCTTGTCGCTTTTCGGGTCAAAATCCGGAGGATAAATCACCCAACAATGAATCTGTTGGCCGTCCGAGGCCTCTACCATTCGCTCTTCAACCGTTGGCAATGCCAGCTCACTATAGGCTCTATCGTTGATATGCGAGAGAGTTGTCACAGAGCCATCGAGCAAGGAGATTTGAAATAACTCACTTGGCCGAATCATGTCTTGTCGCGTCACCAACGCGGACTTGCCGTCGGGAAACAGCGAGATTAATTCCCAGTTGTAACGCCCCGCTGAAATCTGTTTCAAATCACCGGTCACAACGTCGATTTCAAAGAGTTGGTCGGTACCATTTGTTTCACTCGTAAAATAAACGCGTTTGCTATTTGGCGACCAACGTGCAGAATGTGCCGACTGATCTAATCCCGCTGTTACGTCACGGTTCACGCTGGTGCCACGATCAAAAACCATAACGCGATTTCGATCGGCTTCGAATCCAGGCCGTTCCATTGAATGAAAAAGAATGAAACGCCCGTCCGGCGAATACATCGGGTCACGATCGTACCCAGGCATATTGGGCGTGATCAGCCGCGCCGATTCATCGTTTCCAGTCGATTTGATGTAAAGCGCTGAATCGGTGGATTGCGCGGGGTCTTCAGAGATCTTTGTTGTGTAAATGATTTCGGAAGAATCCGGAGACCAATCAAACTGCTCGGTTCCACCAAACGGAGGAACCGGACAATCAGCCCGCATGCCCTCCATTAAATCCTTGGCCGGTCCGGGTTTTCCATCTTCGGTCAATTTGACGAGCTGCAGATGCGAGTAGGCGAAATCATGCCAGGCGTTCCAGTGCCTGTACATCAAGTGGTCGATGATTCGCGCGTCAGCTTTCGGAAGATCTTGATAAAGATCATTCACGGTTTGGTCCAGTTTCACGTCGGTGGTGTAAGCAAGTTGCCGACCATCAGGCGACACTTTCAAATTCGACACTCCACCATCAACGGCTAACAAAACGTCGAGTTTAGGATCTGCAGCCGTTAATGTCCAAACTTTAGTCGAGTCACCTTCGTCTTTTGTTGCCTGGGCCGCGACAAACAATTTTTCCGCGCTACCGCTGCCAGCCCACTGCACACTGTCGATCGAGGGCAATGCTTGCGCGACAACAGTGTCGGCACCACTGGTCAAATCGATCAAATGCAAATCACTCGTGCCAGCATTATCCGCCAAATTATAATTGCGAACGATATAAGCAACATGTGTTCCTTTCGAATTGAGTGCCGCTCCCGAGAGTCGTCCCAATTTCCAGAGCAACTCCGGTGTCATCCTGCCGTCGGCTTGGCCAAAAGCAAAACTACAAATCAGACTCAAACCAAGCATCAAAAAAACTGAACTTCGCATTTTCCGCCTCTAGGAAAACAAAGAATAAAACGCCGCCTCAAAATCACATGCAGCATGATTGGACCCACAAGTCAGTCGGACCGAAGCCCCCTCAGCGCAATGCGAAACCTATTGTAACGTTTGAATTGCTAATGAGGGTACTACCAACAAAGATCGTCTATCTGATTCCATGAAATGTCGAATCCGAAACGACTGATTATCGCAAGAAAATTTGCTTGCCCTTTTTTGCGGACTCATAAATGGCAAGGATAATTTCGACGCTCTTGCGACCTTCTATTCCATCTACTGCCGGGATTAGGTCCTTGCGAATTGCTTTGACGAAATCTTTGAAGAGAACAAGATGAGCAGAATGACCGATAGCAGCTGGATCACTTGCCCCTCCTCCAGACTTGGTTTGAGCCCCAAACGTTGCGAGGATCGACTTGTCGCGAGACATCGGCTTCTTGAAATGCCAATGACGTATGTCCTCTTCCTCAATGATGGCCGAGCCTGTTGCTCCATGTATTTCTATTTTTTTCAGGAACCCCGGATATGAAGCCGTCGTCGCTTCGATCGATCCCAACGCACCATTGGCAAAACGCAAACACGCAACAGCTGTATCCTCTACCTCAATTCGTTCATGCGCTCGAGTCGACGTCATTGCCGAAATCGATTCGATTGGGCCCATCAGCCACTGCAACAAATCGACCGTGTGAATTGCTTGGTTCATCAAGGCACCACCACCATCGAGCGCCCAAGTTCCACGCCACAGTCCACTATCGTAATAGGCCTGCGTTCTAAACCATTTAACGTATGCATTTCCCAGCGCAAGTGTGCCGAATCGATCTGCAGCAAGAGCCTTCTTGAGTTCCTGCCAACAGCCATGGAAACGCGAAGGGAAAATCGTTCCCAACTTGACGCAATTCCGTTCGCAGGCTTCGATAATGCGATCGCAACGCTTCAGAGAAATTTCCAACGGCTTCTCGACTAACACATGTTTTCCTGCTCGAGCTGCCAATAGAGCCGGCTCCAGATGCGCGCCACTGGGCGTGCAGATCGTGACGACATCAACTGCCGGGTCATCTACCAAGTGCTCGACTGACTCCACGGAATTGCAACTAAATTCCTTCCCAAATTGTTGAGCGACATCCAACCGCCGACTTGTGCAAGCAACCAATTTCGCGCCCGATAGTTCTGCAATGGCCCTTGCATGAAACTTAGCGATCATTCCACAGCCAACAATTCCAAATCCGATTGTCATCAAACTGCCTTTTTTAATAGGTTGATAGGAAAGCTGAAAAGCACCGAACTATTCTTGTTCTTTGCGATAACCAGCGAGAGCCTCGAGCAAAAACTCTTGCGCCAAAAGGTTGATGCCCGGAACGCTACTTTCACGTGGGCCAGCAACATTCAGGCATTGTACTGCGTTGGCATGAATCCACTCAGCAACCTGGTCGACAACGGCTTCCTCAGACAAATCGACTAGCAATACGGGGCGACGATGGCGGCGACACAGCCGCAACGTCAGCAACGTCCCCCGCGCCAACTCCGAGTAGTGCAGGATCAACGTCCCATCAGCTTCAACCACATTTTGTTCGGTACGCACCGAGTAATCACGCGATGCCGTTTCTCGTAATTCATAGTGCGACGGAATCGAACCGTCTTCAGAGAGTCTTTCGCGCGGGCACCATCCCCCGTGGGGAATTCCCAGAAAAATGGCGACGTCGAGCGCTGCACGATCAACACCCGTTTGACCACCTGAGATTATGGTTTCTAACATCGACTAAACGCTGAACAGAAAGTTGAAGTTATTCTTCCGGTGAAAGGGCGACGTCAAGAATATCTTCGTTGATAAAAATGGGTAACGGCGGATCACAAGTCACAGCTACGGCAATTGCATCGGAAGGCCGAGAGTCGATCTCGATAATCTCGCCATCTCGCTTGACTCGCAACGATGCGAAATAAGTATGGTCCTTCAAATCGCTAATGAATACACTGTCCAGTGTACCGCCTAGTGCCTCAATTGAACTTACAATCAAATCATGTGTCAAAGGTCGGGCACGCGGAAGCTCTTTCACGCGACGATCGATACTGGTCGCCTCCCAGATCCCAATCAAAATTGGAAACTGCCGCTCCCCATCCACTTCTTTTAGAAAGACGACTTGATTTTCGTTGATTTCGCTAATGATGATACGAACCAAACGCATTTCAATTGGCATTTCGATTTCCCAGAGCCAAAAATTCTTAAAGTCAAACAATCCGAGCCAAATCATACACAGCGACGCTGCCGTCCTTGATCTATCCCTCGCCAAAAAATCACTTCGCTGCCGTCACGTTCAGCCGTTTGGATGAAGCCTCAGCAGCCTTGAAAACTCGCATAACGTTTGCGCCGAGAACCTTATGAATCTGCTCTTCGTTATAACCGCGTTCCAAAAGTTCTTGAGTCAAGTTAGGATAGTCAGCAACGTCATCCAAGCCGACTGGCGTACTGGGAACGCCGTCGAAGTCCGAACCGATTCCCACGTAATCGATCCCAGCGACCTTGATGACGTGCTCAATATGATCCGCAACCATCTTGTAATTGCCGCGAGCATTGGGCTCCCTCTTTAACTCATCTGTTGGAACAACGTATCCCGACATGAAATTGATCATGACGACGCCACCATTTTCTGGCAAGCGCCTTAGAATCGCGTCGCTCACGTTTCGTGGATGATCACAAATGGACTTAGCGGACGAATGGGAGAAAATGACGGGAGCCTCGGAAATATCCAAGACATCGTTCATGACCTTCTCCGACACGTGCGAAATATCAATCAACATTCCCAAACGGTTCATTTCGGCAACGACTTCTTTCCCAAAATCGGTAAGCCCGTTATTCTTGGCTTCGTCAGTCGCGGAATCAGCCCAGTCTAGCGTCTTACTATGCGTGAGGGTCATGTAGCGAGCACCGCGATCGTAAAGACGATTAAGGTTCTGAAGCGAATTCTCAATCGAATGCCCGCCTTCCATTCCGATTAGCGACGCGATCTTTCCAGCCTTCACAATTCGTTCAATGTCGCCAGTCGACAAAGCCAACTCAAACGTCTCGGGATACTTGTCACACATTTTGTGGACAAGATCTATCTGTTCCATCGTGGTGACCAATGCCGTCGCATTGTCCCGAGTACTAGCAGGAACAAAC
>JAHEAM010000273.1 GCA_024642765.1 Planctomycetaceae bacterium | reverse complement strand
CCTGGAAACTTTTCAAACGAACCGGAAGACTTGCGAAACTCCACCAACTGTTCCAAGTCAATTCCTGTCTCACAAAAGATCGATCCTTCGCGTTCCAAAACGCCGACCATGATCGCGCCCGCACGCGTCATGAATTTTGCGGTATGGTATCCAACGTTTCCAAGGCCTTGCACGACAAACCGCTTGCCGTCGATTCCAGGCGACAAGCCTAACCGCTGCATATCCTCACGATGCGAACACGCCTCTTTGAGACCGTAGTAAATCCCAAGTCCTGTTGCCTCAACACGACCGTGAATTCCTCCGAATGGAATCGGCTTGCCGGTCACGCAGGACGCCGAGTCGACTTCGTTGTGAATCAACGTCTGAAACGTGTCAACGATCCATGACATTTCACGGGCTCCAGTTCCAAAATCCGGAGCCGGCACATCGACACCGGGGCCAATAAAATTCTTGCGCACTAGCTCGAAAGTGTAACGGCGAGTGATTCGCTCTAATTCGCCAATTGAATATTTGTTGCGGTCGATTTTGATGCCGCCCTTGGCTCCACCAAACGGAACGTTGACGATTGCACATTTATAGGTCATCAACGCAGCCAGCGCACGAACTTCATCTTCGTTGACGTCAATACTATAGCGAATCCCACCTTTGGTCGGCATTTTGTGATGGCTATGTTCGGCACGCCAAGCATGAATCACTTCGATCGATCCGTCGTCACGACGCAATGGAAACGCCATGTGGTAAACACTATTGCATTCCTTTATTTGGCAAAGCAAGGTTGGATCGTGTTTCGTCAATTTGGCCGCTTTATCGAAATTCAAATTGACTTGTTCAGAGAAGCTAATCGGAGAATGCAGCATAAAACATTTACCACAACGTTAGAAATTTTGATGGTTCGTTGTCACACCCAGCAACAACTTAACGTGAACGTTTCAGCCTATAATTCTCGGTGAAGGCATCGCAACTTGCAATAGAGGTCGTGATTGGCTTAGCACACGATTGCGTGTTGACGTCGCTTCCGCGACAATGATTGTTTGAAAATTCTTGTTCAAGTGATTAGGGCTACGAGCGATGGAAAAATTGGAGCTGTTTCAAAATCTAGTTAACCTAGCAGCTGCGGATGGAAAGTTCCGAGACCAGGAAGTTGAATTTCTAGTTAACCGCGCAGAGAAATGGGGCATTTCCAGTGAGGATTTCGAATCGATACTCGTTGGTATTCGATCGAATGGTGCTGAATTCACAATCCCCGAAGATGCGAACGCCAAAGAGTTAATGCTCAAAGAGATGATTCGAATCGTCGCTTCGGACGGTGAACTTGCGGAAGTCGAAAAAAAGGTTCTAGCGAACGCCAGTGCTCAAATGGGTTATTCACCCGAGACGTTTTCAACGATCTTGGATTCCGTGATTAGTCGAAAGTAGGACCTAACGATTCAATTGGATTTGGAGTGGTTCTGTTTCGTTTCCAGCCTTTCGGGACGCAGCATTGAGACCGCGTTGTCGCGAACGAATCTGCCAAGAAAAATCAGTGTCATCGAAATGAATCGCCGCCAAGTCATTGATCAGCGCCGAACGTTTGAGTTCCTCGAATGGCAATGACTTGTCCAACAGCCCTAAATCATAGGCGTAGCGAGGTGAAAAACCTGGCAATACCACGCGCCAATTGAGAGGCACGCCATCTGGCTTCATTTCATTTACATGGCGAGCGATATTCGTTGTGCAATTGTTTGTCAGCGTATTGTAGAACTCAGGTTGCATTGTCAATTCATTAGCACGTTTCGAAACGTTCATGAACAACTGCTGGGCACCGGGCGGGTCAGCCACTGTTGGATAGACATAGACTTCCGCGTCTCGGTACCGCGTTCGCAATCGAATCAAATCGCGCTCGTCCGCCATCACGTAACAAAGCTCAAATTGGTTAGAGATTCCTAACATCGGCGAATAATCTTCGCCCAGTTCCTTGCGAATCTCTGCAGAGACACAAACGTAGTCGCCATCGCGCAACCCAAAGCTCAACATGGTGTGGGCAATCGCAGGCGTCTTTTGAAACGGCACGACGATAAAATCTACTGATTGAATGTCTGCTAGTGCAAAAGTCTTGTCATGGTAGTCGAGGATAAAATCACTTTCCGTCACATATTGGCAATTACGATAGTTCTGAATCGTGACTTGGCCGTCAACAACAGAAACCGTTGGAAGCTGCGACATATCGGCGACCCAATCTCGGTCGTTGGATGGCTTAAGGCGATCAGGGAAACGATTGACTTGCCACGCCTGGCAGCCCAAAAGCAGACAACTACAGCCAAGCAGTAGTGTGCCTATGTGAATAGCGCTTGTTAGTCGGTCCCAAAGCAACGATTTCGCCTCGAATGGTATAGGCTACTGATCAAATAAACGGCAAATCACGCAGTGGAATTCTGCTAATTCATAACGGCAGTTACCAAAACGACTACTTTCGAGCAAGTCGAATCCATGCTGTCAAAGCTAGATGCTCACATGAATTGGCCTAAATTGGCCACACTATGAATGAACCCTCAGATTTCTTTCTGTAGATCGCACCGAGTATATTTAAGCAGAAATGGGTCGACGAAATCGACAGCTTCAAGATACGGCGATACCATCCTTTGACTTCCAAATCATTCGCAAAAATTCGCGATATTCGTAATCAAAACACTAGCCCCAACAACGAACCTCTCGCGAATGAAAGCAGTCAGAATGTAAGCTCTACTTGTTCCCAATATTAGAGCCATTGGCCCGTTTCAAGCACAACATTGCAACTATTTTTTGGAACTGATCGATACGTGTTTGATGTCGTCGATGATAGTCTGACCGTCCGAAGGGTTGTAGCGGATTTGGTCTGCAGACAAATGATTGCGGGATGAATTGCGGTTCGGTTGGTGCCAAAGATTTGCTGCGTTGCGTTCGTCGCCCTCGATCGTCAGAAAGCCATCGTTCTCATCAAACTTTAAGCGACTAGCCGTCGCTTCAAAGAGTTCACCGATCACGCGTGTATTGCCAGTGGCGGTCAATTGAGTAATTGGGTGTTCAGCACCACGCGGTTGCCAATGCGTGATTTCGATTTGTTCGCATGTTATGCGAGTTCCGCCTTTGGGAACTTGAACCGTATCGGGATTTAGGCGAGCATCCCAGTTCGTGACACTCGCATGAAGAGTCCTGACGTTGCCTTCGATTCGAACTTTCTCATCGTTGGTGTTGCCAATGACGTGCTTGTCGAAATTCGCATGCACATAAGTTATCGCAGGGGCGTGTTCGCGTTCATCGTTTGTCGATGCCAATGCAAATGGCGATTTCTTTTCTCCGTTTTCTGATCGTTGCCAACTGATAATTCCGCCAGGGCCGTCGGCGCGCAGATCGCCCGTCGTAACATTCATGATGACATGAGGAACCACGACCAATTGCTTATCTGATTGCTGACCCAATGAATCGAACGTTGATTTTTCGAGAACCACCGGTTGCGGCGGACTGTTCGCGTCACCTTGGCGATTGAAGGCCCGTTGGGATGTCGCAATTTCGTTGACTAAAACGATATTCACGATCTCGACAGCGGGCGTTTCTGGTGACGTTTGCTGGGTCTCGGTCAAGTCGATTCGCCGACTTAACTGAAGGCTCATTCCTTCGGCGAGTGTTCGAATTTGCGTACGAGAACCTTCCTTGCCAGGCTGCGCTGACGACGAGCGGACTTCTTCTTCGAAATAGACTTTCTCGCCATCAAAAATCATGCCACCTCGCCAAGTCACATTGACGCGCTGAGCCTGTTCGACGCCTGCCAATTGCGGCGCGCCCTGTTCGCCTGTCTTATGATTGGACGCAAGATCCATTTGCCCGGGCCCGACGACCCAGACCCGATTAGCCAATTGGTCCAAATGTAATCGCGAGCCGACAAGCGTTAATTGCGGAGATTCGATGCGACCATTACCCTCGACTTTAGCTTCATAGAGTTCGTTGCCTTGAGGCGTCAGAGTTAGCGAGTCAGCCGAAACTGAAAAGACTGATTGGTCGGCGTCCTTAGATGGCTTGCGCACAAAAACGCGGCCGGCCAAGTCGACTTGTCGAAATGCAGGTAATACCTGCTTGTTGCTGGAACTAATTGGAGATTCGCTATCTCGCCAATTCTCTGACATTTGAATCGTAATGGAGTCACCTTCGACCTCAATGCGTTTGTCGTCTTTTGTCGCTGGAATTCGATGGTGCTGTGGCGAAGAGTTGTTTGGTTTCGCCTCAACTGGAATCAGACTGGCGCTGGGAACGGGTTCTTGACGTTGTTGTGATGGTGGTTCGGAATTTTGCGCTGCGATCGAGTTAAACGCCTGTGGCGAAACGAAAGGCACTCTCATCGTACGGCGGGTGGCATTTAGTGGCTCACTCTGCGACTGAGGCATTTGACCGACATTGCTGTCGATCGCAACACTTGGCCAAATCAACTTCAACATTCCCGTTGCACCGCGAATATCGGCCGCTGCAAACTGCACGTTTTGATCGACCACAACTTCAATAGGTTCGTATTCCCATTTTTGACGAGGCGATCCATCTGCAGCAACCACGCTGGTTGATTTCTCCTGCAGCCAAATATCTAGCATTTCACCTGTCAACAACGTTTGGTTGGGTAGCTCAGCAATGACTTTGCCCTCGACATGAATTTTTTGCCTGGAATCGCGAGGCTCAATCGCTAGATGATTTTGCCAACTCAAGTGCATCGCATCGGATTTCGACTTGTCGGTTGTAATGAGTCGCCCAGCACCCTCGGCGATGAGTGGGCCAAGCCGACCGCCCTGTCGAATGCGATATTGAAGTTTGGCGGATTCAAAGCGTTGACCGTCTTGCTCAACAATAACCGTGTTTGGATCGCTGCCCCTAATTTCGTTGTGCAAAACGTTGTAACTCAAGGTGGCCGCCGAAACGTTTGCTTTTTGTGATGGCAAAACAAGTCGTGCGGGAGCGCCAATGAGCTCAATCTGTTCCAAGACGATGTCCTCGGATTCTGGTTTGACCGCAAAAACGTCCTCAGCCTGTTGCTTCACTCCAAACAACAAACGCAATTTTTCGGCAAAGACCTGATCGGCGACTTGATCCAATCGCGTGACGACAACCCGATCCAAAAACTCTGCCGAACGCTGCCGAAAATCGAAAACAAACGGGCCGTCGCAGGTGATATCAATCGGTGCAGTCGAAAGACCAACGGCTTGCTTCGCCGGTGAGGTCGAGGTCGCTTTCGCACCCGGAACCAAACGAATTCTTTCGACAAACGCCAACTCCAATCGTGAGAATCCTTTGATTGTTTCAAACTGAGACCGAATTGCACTGCCATGAGCCTCGTGTTCCAAATCGATCATCAAATTACTACCAACGCCGCTATGATTTCCGAATTCAAAGTGAACTTTTTCTAACGACACAATTCGCTGCGGAGTTAATTGCACGTTGGCAGTCCAGATATTGAAGGCATCTTCATCGCCCTCTTTTGCGGGTTGCCGATAGATATGCACAAAACCTTTGAGGTTGCATGCCTGTAGCTTGCCGCTTTGCGACGAGCCAATCACGAACGGCCGATCAAATCTCAGTTCCGCGCGATCGTCCGCTCGGATGACGATCGGTTTTTTGGGCAGCACGCGCTCGCGAGCGTTTCGAGGTG
>JAHEAM010000272.1:4340-5675 GCA_024642765.1 Planctomycetaceae bacterium | reverse complement strand
CAGATAACTTATCGGTCCATCCCCAGCAGTCGTTACCGAGTACGCCAGAGGCTCCGCCGCCCATTTCACTTAATGGTACGCGTGCCAGCAAACCTACATTGGAGGATTTCCCAGGATAGGTACTGCCTGGTGGTGTTGAGTTTTCCGGATCTTGGCAGCCACACATGCAGGACGAACTGCAATCACCATCTCCACAACCGCACTGAGCCGAACCCCACGACGGAAATAGACTAAAAAGACATAGGATCAACGGAATTAGATATTTCATGATTAGCCCCACTAGAAAAAGTTTCGTTCCTGAAAAGTCCAGTCCATTCTAATCTTGAAATCTCCTGGACGTAAATCGTTTTGATATTCGATTTGCAATGGAAAAGCCAAAAAAACACTCTTGTGAAATCGACCAATGGGGAAAGCAGCTATTATATTATTTCGACTTAGGGTTGTTGGCTAAGCCGGTTAAGATGCTTCAGAAAGCAGCGGATTTCGCAAAAACAAACGAAGATTGCCAAGTATGAACGGGATGGTTCCGCAGCTATGAAAAAATCTCACGACTCCAATTGCCGTCCCGTTGGACTAAGTGTTCTAATTTTTTGCCGATTCGCCAGCTAAAGCTTGGATTTCTTGTTCTATCGTAATCTTTGGAACCGTGATGCCAGCCTGGCGGTACCAGTAAGCAGCATTTGAATTGTCGCCTTCGAGACGATGCAAAATCGCGTGAATACGACACGACAGTTGATCGTCGCGTTTTTGGACGATCGCGTGGGCTCCGTCCCAATCGCCAGCCTGCAATAATGCTATTGCGCGCATCAATTCGAGATCATGAACTTCTGACATTAGTCTTTCCGAATCCAAATTGCGAACGTTATTGTTTAGGCGGTTCAGTTTCGCGGATGACCGTTCCGTACAAGTCATTTTGAATCAAGATTGAGAATTTTACGAGATCATCGGTCGACAAATTGCTTTGAGATGCATAATCGAATCGCCCCCGCAAATCCGTGTAGCCATCCTTGTAGAATTTTACGATACCGTTTGCATCCATCGAATAGACTTTCACGTAGGTCTTGGGCAACGGTTTGCCGTCTTTTGCATTTGCGACTTTTAACTGCCCGAAGCTGTTGACGATCTGCACGTCCAAGCCATTCGCGTAAACCGGCTTGGCGTTCGTTTGTTCACCGCCCTGGATTTCGACAAGTAAATTTCGTGTGCGAAATTCTTCCGGCAGTTCAAACGAAAATTCCTTTTTGTCATTTGGCAACGCTTTTGTTTCGTTTGCGTTGGGAAGGATTAATGAAAAGCTCTCGACATTTAACGCATCGAATGGATTGGTGCTAAACA
>JAHEAM010000272.1:0-4330 GCA_024642765.1 Planctomycetaceae bacterium | reverse complement strand
GCGTCCATCAAATAATAATTGACGACTACCTCGGGCAAGTTGTTGTATGTGACCTTGATTTCATTGCCTTTGACTTCAAAATCAAAACTAGGGGCTTCGGCTGCAAGTTTTGCTTGCAGTTCAGCCCTGCTATCTGGATCAATCAAGCCCGTCGATTCTCCGCGGATCTCAGCGATTTGTTTTAAAACCACAGAGAAGCGATTGCGCCATGATGAGATTGGGTAGCCTATGTATCGGTTCGCAATTTCGGCTGCACCATCGGAATCGGACTCATAGAGTTTTGCATAGGCGGCCAAATAGTCGTATTGGAGTTCGCAATTCGTGTCGCTCCGTCCGATTCTTGAAAACCAATTCAGCCCCTCTTCCACGCGATCTTGTAGGAACAAGTAATAGGTCACTGACAATTGATCGGCCGTTGACAGACTCGGTTTGTAAGCGAGATAGTTCATCAAACGGTGGTACTGCCAATGGATCTTGTTATTCAATATTTCTCGATCTCTTCGGACTTGATGAGCGCGAATATTGATCAGCGGCCAATATTCCCGGTGTTCGTAGCCGTTGCTCTCGACCGAGTCGATTTTTAAAATGGATGAATCGATAAAATCGCCAACGCGGTTGACAACAGCTGCTTCATTTTCAAGGTATTCGGCCATCGCCTGAGCGTCATTGTGTTTCACGCTGTAGGACCAGAGTGAATGGTGATAGATACAGCGTTGACGGAGGATTCTTGTTGCTTTTTGATAGAATTCTTTGTCTTTCATTCGGAAAGCAATCTTCTCCAAGTCAATTTTTTGTAAGTTCTCCACATTCAAGAATTTGAGGACCTCATCTTCGGCCCCATACTGTGAAATGAACGCCCAACTTTTTTTATCGATCGGCGTTGGTTCATCCGTAACTTCAAAGCCACGACTCTGCGCGACTGCCAGAATATTTTCGTCGTCTGCCACGTGAGCGGGGAAATGTTTGAACGTACCTGCCGTCGGAAAATAGAAGTAGTATTCGAAGCTTTGTGAACTGAAAGCGGCAAGCAACAGTTTCAACGAACGGGTTTCCTGCGAACCGCTGGTAGCAAGGGCCCCTTCGGGAATTTGCATTAGGAGTTCAACAACTCGAGGTGTCGATGTAGGGTTCGTGATTACCACTTGCGCACCGTACAAACTATGTGTGGTAAACCGATCGTTAATGAATTTATCATATTGGATGTTATTTTCGATGATGTAACGATCGTTCTTTCGGAAATAGTTTTCGCTGACCAAGATTGTCGTGTTGCCTTGGGCGAGTGGTGTTGGTCGAATTTGTTGATGCACCATGATTGCGTCAGAGTTCGAAGTCCAATTCAGTGAATTTTCAACAAACTCCGATTTGGGTTCTTCGGTCTTGACGGGCAGGTCAAGTACGGCCAATGCCAACAGGATTTCGTGCAGGTTGTTGGAGGCTTCGGCGAAGTGAGTGCTCAGGAACGGAACCTGATTTCCGTTTCGAGCCCAGTCATTCCAAAACTCGTTGGTCGTCACGATGTCGCTAGTTTTGACGTCGGGATGAATGCGGTAGAAATTGTTTTCGACCCATTCTTCTGTCGGTGCAACCTGTTGAAAAAATTTAACGGATTTTCCGGATGAAATTTCCGCATCTTTGAGAAACCGAAAGTCTCGTCCATCAAGGTCCACACGGCTTTTTTTACTGTAAAGTTCGTCAAGGCTATTCGAGTCTTGTCGAGACAAAAGATCGATATTGTCGTCGGCATCGAATTTAACTGCTTTGTCTTCTAAACCGCTGAAACGTGGATCAACTCCCTCACTGAAACCGCCCTTTTGACCTCGGGCACCTTGTCCACCCATGGCGCCCAACAGCTCATCGTTAGGCATAACGATAGCAGGAGAATCGCCGGCTATACCACCTCTGTCGCTTGCCACTGGATTGTTTCCAGGACTAGGAGCGGCAAAGTATAGTTCTCCAGATGTCGAGTTCTTTGATTGATCACGCAACCTTTCTAGTTCTTCTTGGTATTCCACAGTCGATTCCGTTTCCTCAAGGCTTGAGCTCGCAATCGCAGTGTCGAACAAGTAATCGATTCGCACTTGTTGCAGTGGTGCCAATTCATAACGATCGGTCAGCAAACGTATGATGTCATCACCACGACTCTCGTCACGTTGCGCCAACAATATCTGTTCGAACGTATTTAGGGTCGCGAAAGTTTTCGGCTCCAGAAACGCCGAAACGTCTTCCTCCAACAACCAACGATCAAGAAATGTCTTTTGGAATTTGTTGGCGAGGAAGGTGCGGATGTGTTTATTGAAGAAGTCGCGATCTTTCTTCCAAATGTAAAAATTTAATTCATGACACGCATACTTCGCGTATTTCTCGAGCCGTTCTTCTTCCTTAAGCGTTGGCCAGTCGAGTAAGAATCGCCATTCGGCGATGCCCGAGTCGGGGGCAAGGCCTTCGTAGAGGTTGAACACACTCTTAAGGTCTTGGAAGGCACGGAATTTTGCGGTAAGTATGTCTTTCACCATGAACTTCTGACCGGCATCTACGATCTCGATTGATTTGCGTTGGGCAACGGGATGGTCCCCGTCGAGAGCTCTGTCCAAACGCAGGTCACGTTTCGCATAGACTTGTGTTGCGAGCGTGGCCGTCTTTTGAATCATTTCGAAGTTGTCAACGGCGACAATCGTGAAATGTGTATGTTCGCCAAGTTTTGAAATATCGATTTCTACGAAGCCGTTTTCATCAGGTTTGAGATCGTTTAAAACAAACGAAAGTTCTTTGAGGAAGTCTAAATTGGAAAACGCTGTCGGCAGAGCAGCCGATGTCGAACCCGATGGTTCGCGATTTGCTGACTCGGCGAGTGCGTTAGCAGCTTCACCAAAACGAGTAGAGTCCGCTAAAAACTGTTCGCGATTCTCAGTAGGGCCTAACGACCAAGGTGCGAGAAGCAAAGAAGGGCGGTCTAACATGTTTCCCGGAAACTTCGTTGTCGATTGGCGGTCAATCACGTATCGATATTCGTCACCAATGACACGTCCCGAAATGAATGCGTTAAACGTTGCTGCGCGACGATAAAGCAATGGTTCCAAGTAGATCCTTGTATTCAACCAATCGAAGGCATTAAAGACGGGAACATATCGAGTTGCAATGATATGTACACGGGTGCTACCCGATAAACCATGCAGTTTGACTGCCAACTTGTCGCCGATGATTTTTGGATTGTCAACGAACAGCGGTTTGTTGTTGGACGTTTCTAGTATTCGGTGGTTTCCCACAATTAGGTTGTTAACGACTTCACCGTCGGTGACCGTAATTCGTGTGGTCTCAGAATGTCCGCCAAAATTTATTTCATAGTCGCCAGGTTCCAAGTCGGAAACGATGACCGCTTCTTCGGATACCGAAAGTCTCTTGGTCAAGTCGGAAGCGACGAGTTGGTCCCGAAGTTCAAATAGGGCTACGCCCGAGTCTTTTGTCAGCGTCAGTCCGGGTGGGATTGGGACAATGAACTGCGTTTTGCGATTGCCGGTAAGCGAACGGTAGGTTTGCCGTAATTGCAGTCTTGAAATGTCCCAAGTCCGAACTGTGCCGCCCGTGACGGTGACTGCGATGCGGTCAATGCCAGGCAACTGGCCGAGGGAGATCCTGGCCGAGTCGTCGCTTTGTAACATCGCGACAACAGGCTCCGTGAACATTTTGTGTTTGAGTTCGACGCGAGCCGCAATTTTCGAACGCGACTCGCCGGACATCCCAAGGATCTCTAGGAAATAATCATCGCCGCTTCGTTGCAAATGCACGTCAGCAATTTCATCTGAATTGTCGATTTGATTGACAACAATTGTTTGGGAGGCGCTGACCAAGTCGTCTCTGTTTTGACTGATGTTTCGGACTTTGCCACTCAATTGAACGAGCACTTGACTCAGACGCGGTGGGACTTGGAATTCGACTTCCAATTCGCCTTTTTCGCTAAGGGTCAACTCGCGAAAAGACTTTTGCGACTTTTGGCTATCGTGGTTAATTGTCGTGACGGACAATTCGAGTTCTTGGAGGCGATCGTCAATTGCGATTGGCATTCCAGCGACTGAGAGCGAGGGGCGAACAATTACCTTGGCCTTGCGATTGCGAATGAGTTGTTCACGATCAATAAAGATTCCTGCCGTGAGCTCATAGTTTTCAGCTTGGTGATCGAGTGTCGACAGCGCGCACAACGACTCGTTTTGGATGATAACCGAAACGGGGCCAGGCGAAGTTGAAAAGGGAACTACGATGAAACCCGCTTCATTAGCTTCGAAACGTCTATTCCCAACGAAGGCGGTCGATGATTTAAGTTGGTATCCTGATTCAC
>JAHEAM010000271.1 GCA_024642765.1 Planctomycetaceae bacterium | reverse complement strand
GCCGCGAAATTGTAGCCGCTACCCACTGCGCCTCGTATCCCCAGACTCAGCGCTGGCAACATCAACTCGTCTGATCCAAACAGGATATCGAATTGCTCCCCATAGTTTGCCAAAACTCGTTGCAGTACGACGAGGTCGCTATTCGTAAACTTTACACCCACAAGGTTTGGGATCGCTTGCCGCGCGATTTGCAAAAATTCCATCAACGGCAATTGAATTCCCGTGATCGCCGGAATGTCGTAGTAGTAAAACGGCACACTGGGTGCGGCAGCACCGATCGATTTCATCGTCTCAATTAACGCTTTGGTCGTCGGTGGTTTGAAGTAACAAGGTGCAACAGCAGCAATGGCATCCGCACCAACGGCTTGCGCATGTTCCGCGATGCGGGATGCATCTCGAACCGAATTGCTACCGACGTGAACGATCAACCGTAAGCCATTGCGTTCGGGAATGTCCGCCCAACGTTTGGTCAATGCCAAGCGCTCGTCGCAGGTCAACGAATGACTTTCACCCGTGCTTCCACCGACGAAGACTGTAGTTACACCGTCTTTCAATAAATGTTTGGCTTGCAATTTAACGACATCCAACGCCAAATCGCCACGATCATCAAACGGCGTGTGAACGGCTGCAACGAACCCAGTGATTTTCACAAATGCCTCACGATTGCGGGTGAATGAGAATCGCTCGATTCCAACTCAAGAAATTTTGGACGAAACGTATACAAATTGATCGGGAGTAAGCGGAGTCAACAGGCCCCTCGGAATCACCGTCGACGAATCAAAGAATGCACCTGGAGTACCGGCCTCAATAAACGTCGCGCCGATCAATGAACATCCGGTAAGATCCGCTCCAGACAAGTTGGCCCCCACAAGACTTGCGCCTTCCAAGTCGGCGCCAACAAGTTTCGCATTCGATAGGTCGGCGCTTTCAAAGTGCGCGTTCGAGAGATTCGCGTTACTGAAATTAGAATTGCACAATTTGGCCTTTCTAAAATTGCCATCGCGCAACAGCGAGCCTTCCGCATTCAATCCCGTTAGTTCGCGATTGCTGCAATCAATACTGCGCAGATCCTTGTTCGAAAAATCCTTGCTTGCGATCAATGCCGCTGCAGTTCGCTTGTCGATCGTTGGAGCCATATAACGTTGCTCAAGCCACGGGTCTGCTTGGTTGTGATATCCCGATTCGGCCTCCCAAAAACCAAGGTGGTCTTCGGTCAATAATTCAATACGTTCAAGCCACTTGACGCTTTTATAGAAGTAACGATCAGGAACGACGTTGCGAATGGGTCCACCATGGTCCGAAGGTATCGGTTCACCATCAACATGCGTTGCAATCAAAGTTTCTAGTTTCAACGCATCATCCAGCACCATCGATGTGCTGTGATTGCGTGTCGAACGCGCAACGAAAGAAATGAATTTGATAGTCGCGGGAACCGTAGTAAGAGAAAGTAAGTCGCTCAGCCTGACCCCTTGGAATGTCATGTCCTTGCGCGACCAACGGGTCACGCAATGAATGTCAATCGTAATACTAGATAGAGGAAGTGCATTTAGCTGGTCTAGCGAAAGTTTAAGCTCTTTGTCGGACGAATCGGACGGGACCGTCAGCGTTAATAACCACGGCTCGCTTGAATGGCGTGGCTCGCGTTCGCCAATGATTGGCCATTTTTCAGGCGCAACCCATTGCTGCCCTGGCGGTTTTCGGTGCGACTGACTGTTATTTAACACTGTCATTTGATTTCAGGGATTACGTCATCAACTTGACGACTCGATCGTCTACGAATCGAATACGCGCTCGGTTGTGACTTGGATTCGCATTGCAGCGTATTCACCGGAAATGGGCCTTTTTTCGCCTTCAATAGACAAATGAAATTTTGGCACGACAGATGCTAATTATAGCCGATACGCAAATGAAAGGGCGCGGCTAGTTTTGGCAGGCGCCGGCGCAATACCAATCCCCCTTGGACAGGAGAATTTACAATGATTCGATTTTTGGCAGTTATGATCGCGGTGAGCGCGATGAGTTTGGTTGCGAATGCCGCATACGCTCAACATCACCATCACGGTGGTGGAGGATACGGCGGTTATGGCGGTGGCTATGGACGCAGCAACACTGTGATTAGCGTTGGCTTCGGCAATGGAGGTGGCTTAATCTATGGACGAGGTATTCCAGCTTACGGATACGGTGGAGGGATCGGGTACGGGGTACCAGCCTATGGTTATGGATATTCCCGGCCTGTAATTGCAACTCCCGTTTACCGCTCGAGCTACGGGTACGGCGGTTATGGATACGGTGGCTATGGCGGATACGGCCGACCTGGTTGTGGTGGCGGAGGAGTCGTCATCGGCTGGTAAGTCTAACAAACCAATCAAACCAAAAAGACGCGTTGGATCCGAAAACCCAACGCGTCTTTTTTTTCAGTTTCGTCACTAACCAGGAACATTGCTGCACAAAACAAGAGTGCTGCATTGTATCAAATTATCAAACTAACTTTTCCAAAATTGTCTTAATAAACTACAGTTCGTCGTTTTCGACGCTGACGACCTCCATCACTTTCGTGTTACGTTCGATTGCCAGAACCGTTGTTCGCTGTTGCGAACCATCGCGACTGCTGGCAACCACTGGCAGTACTTGACGTTTGTCAGGCAACTCCATTCTGATAGAAAAAGTACCGTTGTTGTCGACTTTCAAAGGTTCGCCTGCGAGTGTCACACTTGATCCAGGAACGGCAACTCCATAAATCACCATTTGTGCATCGACCTCAAACGGAAACTCGATATTTTGGTCAAGCAACGCGGCATGGTTTGGTCCCATCGCCAACATCGGTCGTTTCAATTTTTCTTCGAAGATATCGCGAAGCTCAGCCGTCTCTTCGTTCGGATTGTAACCGCCACTCATGGCAAAAATGTTTTCGCAATCACTGGCAATATCAGCCCAGTGACTCGAGTGGCTACAAGCATTCGGTGATGGTGTGCTCACCCGGTTGCTCTTGGCAATGCTAAAGAATCGGCCCTGAGCCGTAACATAACCAATCGCTGTTCGATAGGTTTTCGGCGGATTCGGTGTATCAATATACCAACTATCAACGCCACTATGAATTTCGATTTCGCGGACCAAATGTTCCGTCAGCGCATCATGCTCTTCCACAATCTCATACAATCGCAAAACCGGTTTGGCACCGCGCCAATGTTTTTCAAGCGACGACTTCGCGCGATTCACAGTGGTTTGTGTGACCTCCCAATAAACTTGCAACCAATAGGAGTCCCGGACGATCAAGACCATGCGGTCCTTATCGACGTTTTTTGATTCCTTGTTAATCGCAGCAGTTCGAGCCAAGTCTTTGAGTGACTCGCGTTGTGATGACTCGCGTTCCAGCCGATTGGCAACTGCCGAACGTTCAACGTCAAGGCTCTTGGCTGGGTGTTTTTCGGCCGCCGGTTTGCGGCGAGCGTGTGTCCGAACGCGGTTTACAGGCACAGATTTTTGCTTACCATTGCTGGCCTTGTGATTCGCCCCTGTCGAGGACTCGCTTTTGGTCGCACTTCGAGCGTTTGACGAAATTCGGCTCGTACTAGCTGCGCGACTGGTCGGCGATTGCTGACGCTTCTTTGCATTTTTCAAAATGGCCTGAACCAACTGCTCTTTTTTCATGGTGTTCCAGCCGGTGACACCCTTCGTTTTTGCAAGTTTCGCGAGGTCCTTGGACGTGCGAGAACGTAGATCTGTGAGTGTAACCAAGGTATTTTCTCCCCTAAAATCTCTACCCAATGTGTTCCAAGCTATCGGTTTTCGTCGCGTTCATTTATCGAAAACGGTCCTAACAAGGCGATAAGCCTGAGTGAAACGAATCTCGAATTTACGGAAAGAAATGAACTTAACCTGCAGCTATTGCCTAAATGTGCCTCGACTCTTAAATACGTTTCCAAACTTAGTTTGGTCGAACGTTTGGGCCGGACGCATTATAGCAATCTCAGATTTGCGCCAAGCCGCTAGTTTCACCTTAAAGGAAACAAAAACGCCATTAATCCCACAAAAAATAAGCTTAGTGGTACTCAGAAATACATTAAGTTTTTTTGCCGTTGATTCAAAACCTGTCAAAACGTGGGATTTTGCGGTTTCGAAAAATTTTGAAATACACGCAGACGCTGTTCAGTGCCACGAGCGTTGATTAAACTCGGCACTCAAAACGGCCCCCTTACGAGTGCCCCCAAAACAGAACTGAGTTGGAATTGAACGACAAGGAAAAACGAACCGAAAACAGTGAATCGACCGATGATCGATCAGCGATCGCGAAAGCAGTCGACAAGGCATCGATGATCATTTCCGCTTGTCTGGCAATGGTTGTACCGGCAGTTTTGGGCTATTTTGCCGACAACTATTTGGGCACGAATCTTGTTTTTACACTCGTCGGGTTTTTTGTCGGGATCATTTCCGGAGGATGGCTTCTTTATCGTTTGGTGCAAACGTTGGCGAAACAAGATTGAAAAAGAGCCGATCGGTTCTGAATCCGACCGGCTCAGATTCGTGGGTCTTGGCAACCAAGGCTTCTTTCCACGAAGTCAAAAGCAAATTCTTACATTTGGATCAAGGCGCTCATGGCAACATCATTAGCGACTGTTGTTTTGTTGTTGCCAAGGTCGATTTGCCAATCGAAATCATCGGCAGCGTCAAACAGGTTTCCGACGGATGAAACTTGTACATTGGCAAACAAGTCATCTTTCAATTGAATTCTAGACTTTTCAAAGTTGGGATCTAAAACCATCTCGTCAGCCTGTCGAGGTTGACCCTTGACTGTGTTGTATATCCAACCATTCGAAAACCCTATATTACCAACCCTGCTTACAACTTGGCTGCCAAAGTTTGCACTTGGTCCACTTGCTGGGATCTGAATATTAGTAAGTTGAGTACTCAAATTGTTTCTAGCAGGTACGACGTCCGCACCGTTAGTAACCGTACCGTTCTTGCTCAAATCATAGATGCTGGTGATGGGTACAGCCGATGCTGACAAATTGTTTCGAATTGCAACGACATCTCCACCATTATTGACAAAGAAGCGCTGGAAAGGCTGAGTTGTTGCACTGCCGCTTTGCAATCCAGAAATTTCACCTTTGAGGTGACCAATGTAATAAACGTCTGGTGTCGCCAATCCAGTATTTGCATTGGCTTTTACGGTAACTCGCAACCAGCGGTTTTCAATGGAGTTGTCGGCCCACTCAAGCCGAATGCGACTCGTGCTGCCTCCCAGTGCGGAAACGGCGATCAACGTTGGGCTTGGAGCTGCCCCCCAATTTGCTGGTTGGTTCGCTGCGAGGGTTGCATCAAATCCGCCTTGTGGACTCATTTGGAATACAAAGTCGGAATTGGCCAAACTGGCCGAAGCCAAGAAGTTATAATCCAAAACCATCCCGTTTATACCACGGGTGACATTGATAATGTTGTTATAACTAAGCGTTAGTGCCGAGCCACCCTCCTTAGCGATTACCTTGAGGTTATCCAGTCGATCATTGACTCCAGCTCCAACTGTTGAACCTTTGTAGTAAACCTCTCGGTTGATCGCAGTTGCAGCAACTTGGGTCACTGAAATCTGATAATTGCCGGCCGAATATCCCGAGGTATCTCCTCGACCTGTATTCGGGTCATAAGCAACATTCGGATAGGCCGAAACGGCAAAATAGAACAGCCCAGTCGTGGGGGCTGTA
>JAHEAM010000270.1 GCA_024642765.1 Planctomycetaceae bacterium | reverse complement strand
AGCCGAGTATTTTCATGTTGATCCCGAACGCCTTGTCCTGGAAATACCCAAATTCCAACAAGATTCGGTCCTTCGCCAATTGCGCGGAGTGCGCAGTGAAGAGGATCTTCGTGTGGTCTACCCCACCGCGTTACCCTTGGGTTCGGCCACTATAAAACTTAAATGGCTTTCCGACGACGCGAATGGACGTTTCTTCAATGTACCTGTCGAGATTCGGAAATTGGAAACCGTCGTCATGGCGACTCGTCCAATTGCGAAAGACGAATTGATCCCCCCTGAGGCTATCCAGGAATCTGTCGTTCCTGTCGGTCGAACTGGGATTCTACTGGCTTCCGCTGAAGAACTTGTGGGACGACCGGCAGCTCGCGACATTCAAGCCCACTCGATCATTGAAGCTGGCGCTATTTCGCGACAGCCGATTCCTGAGCCTAACGTGGTCCACGCGAATGAAACGATCGAGGTTATCTGCAAATTCAAAGACGTTGACATTCGTTTGCGAGGAGTTCGTGCCCTCCAGAATGGAAAGGTTGGCGATTGGATCGATGCTCTCAATACGAAATCAAATAAAAAAATTCGTTGTCAGGTGTTGGATTCGCACACTGCAGCTCTCACGTTTACGAACGAATAGGCATTTGGCGTACCTTCATCCAAAGAATCGAAAATGCAAAAACAAAAATGGAACCGCAATTCGTTATGTATTGCCGCAGTCAGTCCAGTGATCGTGCTGATGTTTTTCGTCTTACCATCGACCAGCCAAGCTCAATCACTGTGGCAATATCGATCTTCAAAGTATGAATCCCAAGTCAGTACTCCGCGAGCCAAAAGTACCGGCGACTTGCTCACCGTCTTGATCGAAGAAAGCACAAACATCAACAACAAAGACCAACGACTACTCAACAAACAAAATAAATCGAACGCTGATATCAATGGCAGCTTCGGGTTCACTGGAATTCTGGGGAACGCAACGGGCGGGATGACTGCAGACGAAGAGACCGAATCGGCCCGCAGCCAAAACAGCAACACGCAATATAAAATCCAACGCGGGTTCACGGATCGGTTTCAAGTGGTTGTGAACGATGTGATGCCCAATGGAAACTTACAAATTCTGGGAACACGACAGGTCATGCTTGATGGTGACGTCCGAAACCTTTATTTGACCGGAGAGGTTCGCCCCTTCGATGTTTCGGCTACCAACTCGGTTCCTTCGCGGCAGGTGTTCAATTTAAAATTGGAATATGACACCGCAGGTGCTGAAAGCAGTTTCATCAACCAAGGTTGGTTGGGCAAAAAGTTCAACAAAATCTGGCCTTTTTAAGAAATAGGAACGACAACGCGATGAAGTTTGCTTTTCGCCATGCCATTTTGCTGCTATTGCTGTTGGTCACTGCGCGCGATTGCGCCGCTGTGAATTGCCAAGGCCCATTGCTGCAAGACGCGCTCCTGCCTTTGCAAGTAGATGAGATGCGACAATCGCAAACCAATGCGGGACAATCGAATCCTCAGGGGTCCTTCGGTTCGCCGTTAATCGAAAGCGAGTTGGAAGTTTCGATTGGTGACATCACGACGGTAGCCGGTGAACAGACGAACCAAATATGGGGACATGGACTTGTGACTGGCCTGCAAGGCACAGGTGCGAAAGACGAAGGAACACAGCAAGAATTATTGAATTACGCGCTCCGAATCGGCATCCCAATTGGCCAGGCAGAAACCAAGAACACATGCTTCGTAACGTTAACGGGTGATTTGCCAGAGTATCCCAAAATCGGAGAGAAATTTCAGATTCACGTAAGTGCGGTTGGGGACGCAACATCGCTCCGTGGTGGAACGTTGATTAATGCAGAACTGCGAGCCTTCGATGGTGAAGTCTATGCAACGGTTCAAGGTCAATTGTCGGTTCCTGGTTTTTCTGCTTCAGGCGCAGGGGCGTCGGTTCAAAAGAACCACAATACAGTCGCAACCTGCATGGCACAGGTGGTGAAAGAGATTTGCGTCCCAGACAAGTCGCCTAGTACTTCGATCAAATTGAATCTTCGCAACAAAGACCATTTGACCGCAAGTCGCATCACTTCGGCCATCAACAACGTCTTCCCGGGCTCGGCTCATGCGATTGACAAGGGTACGGTTGAAATTCAGGTCCCAGTTGCATTCCTTAACGAGCAAACTGCTTTCATCGGCAACTTACTGCAACTCAAAGTCCGCCCGTTTACACCGGCTCGCGTCGTGATCAACCAACGTTCGGGCACTATTGTAATGGGCCACAATGTACGCATTTCGAAAGTCGTTTTCGCAAATGAAAATCTGGTAATCACGACGGCAGAGAATCCAATAGCCTCACAACCCGCTCCGTTTTCGAACGGCGAAACCGTCGTGCTGCCGAGAACTGAATTACGTGCATTTAGCGAAAATGGAAGGTTCAATGTATTGAATTCCAATGTTACCGTTGGCGAATTTGCGGCTGCCCTCAACGCGCTTGGCATCGCCCCAACAGATTTGATCAACATTTTCCAAGCCATTGATCGCCAGGGCGGACTCCATGCTGAACTAATTATTGATTAGGAGAATAATCATGTTACCAATTATCCAAGGCGCCGCAGGGAACATCGTCGGAAATGCGGTCGCCGCTACGGTGGAGTCGATTCAATCGGGACTGGAGCATATCCAGGAGTTAACTGCCAAAAGTGAGGCCGATGCCAAGACAAAAGCGGCAACCGAAGGCGTTGAATCGTTGTTCCTGTCGATGATGCTCAAAGAGATGCGCAACACTTTGTCGGAAGGCGGCCTGTTTGGCGGCGAGAACAGTGACGTCTATGGCGGTTTGTTTGACATGATGATGTCCAAAACACTGGCCAAAGATAATCCTTTGGGTATCGCTAACATGATCACTACACAGATCGATCGCCAATCGTTGGGATTGGGTGAATAACATCCTGTCCGCCTGTCCAAATACGTCCGCAGCCTGACGGCAAAACGCTCGGCATAGTTAATTGTCGAAAAACTTCAGCGTTTGAAAAACAAATTTTGCTTGAAGCCAACGACAAGCATTGAGCCCATTCCGATCTTCAACCAACGAAAACAACCATGGTCATTGACAATGAAATCGCATCTGTTTGGCTTCTGCACCTTTCTGCTGAATGCGACAACGTCCAAAACCTACTTGATGTTTGTCTTAATCTGAATCAGTGCCTCAACAACCCTCAATTGAGAAAAGCCGCCAATGAAATGGCCGAAATGCAGAGCATTCTACGGCTGAGTCAGTTGTTGCGCGTCCGTCGCGAGGAACTTAGCGAGGAGTTGGCAAGCCTCATCGGTCACCCCGCAAATCTGTCACGACTGATCGAACGCATAAATCCCGAATACCAGGTCCAACTAACAAACGTTCGCCAACAGATACTAGACAAGTTGTCGAAAATTCAAACGATCTCGTATAGCAATCAAATCGTAATGAACTACACACTTAGTTTTTACCATCAATTTTTGTCGGCAATCGTGAACGAATGTGGTGGCGGCCAGATTTCTCCAATTGGTAACGACGGTCGACCGCTCGAATCGGGCCAATTGATTACCAAAACATGCTAGTCCTCTGTTTTTGCTGTCTAAAATTTCCATCGAACGATTTGAGTGTAGAAAGTAGCCAACATGTTTAATTTTTCGATTCCGCAATCGGCGATTTCAGCGAATCAAATCGGAATCGACACCGCTGCGTATAACATTGCCAACGCCAACACTCCGGGATTTCACCGCCGCGAGACCTCTTTCGTTTCTAGCAAGGAATACCTCCGCAAGGGAATCTTGATGGGCGCGGGAGTTCAAGTCGATCGGATCAAGAGTATTCGCGATATGGTGGTTGAAAAATCACTATCACGGTCCATAAGTGATGTGCAGGCGACGCAAACACAACTATCCATTGAATCGCAAATCGAAGGCATGTTCCTTTCGGGACCGGGAACGCTATTCGATCAATACACAAACGTGTTTAATGATTTGGCACGGTTGTCTTCCGACCCCAGTCAGGCCTCTCAGCGCAATGTCGTTTTGGAACAAACCAAACAGCTTACGACTCAGTTCCGTTATGTCGGTAACCGACTCGACGCATTAAAATCATCGACTCGTCAACAAATCGAACTCGAAGTCTCGGACCTCAACAAAAAGATCGAAGAACTGGCGTCAGTTCAAGAGCAAATCAACGTTAACACGACTACCGGAAATCCTAACGAACTCCTTGATAATCGCGATCGTATCATCAACGATATCGCAGAAATCATCGACGTCGATCGAAATGAAATTTCCGCTGATAATTTTGGCGTGACCATTGCCGGTAGCTCCATAACCCTAGGTGCAGTTCCCCTCAAGATCTCCGTCGTTGATAAATCCGACGGTAGTATTTCGCTTCAGGTCAATGAGTTGGGGCGTTCAATAACACCTCGCGGTGGTCGATTGGCGGGACTAGTGACAACACACAACAACACAATTGGCGGATTCAAAGACAAACTCGATAAACTCGCTGCTGGACTCATCCGAAACTTCGATCAGGCGCACGCCCAAGGAATAGGCGTAGCCGGTAGTTTCAGTGTTCTAAGTAGCACACGAAACGTAACAGATTCCAGCGTTCCATTGAACCAAGTTGGACTTGCGTTTCCAATCGAAGCCGGTCAATTGTACTTTACTCTCACCGACGCAAACGGGGATGTCCGCACCTCATCGATTGCCATTGACCCTGCCACCGATTCGCTCGACGACGTGGCCTCGAAAATAAGCGGCATCGATCATTTGAATGCAGTCGTCGATCCTCAAAACGGGCAATTGAAGATCAGTTCTTTCCCTGGCTATCAGTTTGACTTTACGGGGCGGGTCGAATCGATTCCCGATCTTTCCAGCTATACAGGGAGTTCGATCCCACGGTTGGGCGGCGCCTATGTTGGCAACGAAAACCAGTCGTTTACCATTCGCATGGTGGGCTCAGGCGAGATCGGCAGCACTCCGGGATTGAAAGCCGAGGTTTACGACGATGGTGGCCGATTGGTTACCGAATTGAATTTAGGCGATGACTACGAACCAGGGCGGCCACTCAATATCGTTGATGGCATCAACATTTCATTTGCGCCCGGTACTGTTATTGACGGCGATTCTATGACGACGCCCTTAACTGCCAATTCCGACACATCTGGAATCTTGTCCGCCCTCGGCCTCAACAGTTTTTTCTCGGGTGACAATTCCACTAACATTGCTGTCAGTGCCAACATCCTGGGCAATCCAGCGCGATTCGCTGTTTCGACAACGGGCGACGTTTCCGATGCGACTAATTTACAAAGAATGGTCAACATTCAGAATCAATCGATCGTCGATGGCATCTATGGTTACGATCAATACTTGGGTGGCATCTCAAGCGAAATCGGATCATCGGTTAGCACCAGCGAAAGTCTTTTGACCCAATTCCAACAGCTTCAATATCAATATGAATCACAACGAGATTCCGTTTCCGGCGTTGATCTCAACGAAGAAATGGTAAATCTCACTCGCTACCAACGCTCCTATGAAGCGTCGTTACAGGTCATTACCACGCTCGATCAAATGTATCAAGAGATACTTCAAATCCTACGATAGTTTTCCCGAAAGCCCCCAAACGCAATGTTATCCCGAATTACAACTTTTGGTGTTACCAGTCGCGCGGCGCGTTATGCATCAATGCATGGGGCTGAAATCGCGAGTTT
>JAHEAM010000269.1 GCA_024642765.1 Planctomycetaceae bacterium | reverse complement strand
AAGAACGAACTGGAAGCCTGCCTTCGTCTCGTCGAACGCTCTGCCAACGATCGAATTCCTGATAGCCAAACCATCACCCGCTGTAGCCAAGACACCGAGCAACAGGCTCAAATTATTACGAGACTGGCTAATCAGCTTTTGCAACCACATGGTGAGTGGTTGCCGATCCACAAAGCCTCGGATCAAGCAACGGCGAACCTCGGAGTGATCGCTGGTAGACTCGTTCGCGAATTACAAATAGCAGAGCAGGCAGCAATGGATTTCCAAAACGCGTCAGGCGAAGTGATTCGCGCAGCGCGCTGGAGCGGATCGTATGGCGTTGTCGTTATCGGAAATCCTGGTTCGGATGAACTAGAGCGGGCAAGGCGTTCTCTCAGCAACGGCGATTACGAAAGCACCATCACATTTGCGAAACAATCGCTCGCAATGGCACGGGATGCGATTCAAATCGCCGAACGTCAGGTTGCCGATGCGCGACGACGAATTGAAATGGAGGCAGAGCGCCGTCGCCGCCAGCGTCGAAACGCTTCAAACTTTGGCGCCATTACATTTGGGGGCGGGAGTAGCAGCAATAGTAGTGGTGGCGGATTTACCTTCGGCGGCGGAAGTCATTCGGCCAGCAGTTCCAGCTCATCGCACTCAAGCTCCTCATCGTCGTCATCTTCTTCGTCTAGCAGTGGCTCTGGCTTCAGCACCTCAGGGTGGTAATGAAGACTAATTTTCCGTCAAGAAGTTTACCTTGCTTGTTTTTTGCCATGCAATAAGCCATCATTGTGGGTAGAGTGGCACATTTTTTTTGAAAGGTTTTTATGAAACGTTCTCTGCTTTGCTCACTAGCTTTGAGCCTAGTGTTCGCGACATCGGGATTCGGCCAAGAAGACGACGCAGCCGCTGACAAGCCAGCTTCTACCGTTATCGACCAAATGATCAAAGACGGCGAGTTAGCGCCTGCTCGCAAGAAACTTGAAGAAGCTATTGCTGCCAATGAAGATGATTCCAAACTTCAAAGTCTGCGTCGGACACTCGGACTACAATTTGCGCAAAAGGGCGATTTCAAATCTGCTGCCGAACAAAACGAAAAGCTACTCGACTTTCAATTGCAGAAGCTCGACGATGAAGCGGTTGTAAGGCAAATTGGAAGTACGACGATGATGCTCAACTCCATGATGATGCGAGCTGACCGAAAAGACGAAATGATTGGAATTTACGATCGCGTGATCGCCGCATTGGAAGCGAAAGAGGACGGATTCTCTCCCGTCACTGAGGCCATAGCACAACTGATTCAAGGCAAGGCAGGCCTTTTACGCAATAACGAAGATATGGAGGGCGTCAAGACACTAATCAACCAATCGGTAGAGAAGGCCCTTGCGTTACTTGCAACAAAACCAGATGACAAAGACATCGCCGCATTTGCAATTTCAACATTGACCGGCCGAATGACTCTTGTTTCCGACGGAGCTGCTGACGACCTGTCAAAAATCGAATCAATTGCTGTGCCAATTTTGAGTGAAAATCCTGCCGACGATAAAGTACTGCTCAGCTGCCTATCTGCCATGATAACCAGCGCAAGTATTAACGCCCGAAGTGACACAGACGTTGCAGAAGCGACGTCCGCCAAGGCACGAGGGCTTATCGACGCTGCTCTCGAAGCTGACGTAAAAATGGAAAATGTAATAAAATCAATGCAGCAACGCCTTGTTAGTGTTGAACGCACCATCAAGAGTACAAAAAGACTCGCAGAACTTGTCGGCAAGCCAGCACCCGCCATTGACGCAGAGTATTGGGTCAACGGCGAACAAATCGCTCTGGACGACTTGAAGGGCAAAGTAGTGCTCCTAGATTTCTGGGCAATCTGGTGTGGACCTTGCATCGCGACGTTTCCACATTTGCGAGAATGGAACGAAGAATTCGCATCCGAAGGACTTCAAATCATCGGTGTAACTCGTAAATACGATTACTCTTGGAACGACGAAGCGGGTCGGGCATCTAAGCGGACAGACGAGGTAGAAAACACTCCCGACGAAGAAAAAGCCATGCTTGAGAAATTCATGGCACACCACGAATTGAAACACCCCACGATTATCACACCCGCCGAATCAACAATGAACACCGAATTCGGAGTGTCAGGAATTCCACACGCCGTCGTCATCGACCGCGACGGAATCATTCGAATGATCAAAGTTGGCTCTGGCGACGAAAACGCCAATGCGATTCACGAATTGCTCAAAAAATTGGTGGCTGAGAAAGCACATTAATGTTCTGAGTAGCGCAGGCGAATCTTACCAGCGCAAGCCAATCGATTGGCTTGCGTTTTTTTTGTTGCTGTGAAAAACAGCATGTGAATTCCAACGATAAGTGATCTTTACGTGATCCGAAGTTTGTAAGTCCTCCGGTTAAAATATCCGTAAACCGCCGCCTCATCTAAAACCTTTTGGCTGCAGCGTCCAAAGGCTCAAGACGTCCGTTGCGTTTTACAATATTCTTGTAGTCCCACTGAATCGTTTGGGCCTTATTCAGCCATCGTTTCAGATCTTTGATATTCACTTGCGCAATGCTTGTGTATCGCACCTCAGCAGCTTTAAATTTGCCTTTGCAAGAAAGCCACTCCTCGCCGAACGACTGACCGCCCCAAAGCAACACTCGTACACAATTCTATAATTTACTAAATTCAACATTTGGATTGCCGTCGATAAACCAAACAGGATGCGCATGCCAGATTTTGTTTTCCGAGTCGGGTAGATTCCGGTTGTTTTTAGAGGTTAACAACTCAGCAACGGCACGCTCAGTTTCCAACAGCCCTGGGTTATAGGATTCGATGCCTTTATCGATTGCTGCAGTATTTGCCAAGTTTCCGACTTCCTCCAATACGAATTACACGTAAATACAATGCGCCAATCTATTTTCCTAGCCATTCGCGAAGTCTATTTTTTTGCTCCTTGCTTACATCAGACCGAACCCTAAGATGCCATTTTTGGTCAGGATTATCGCTCATAAATTCCAAACCAAACCAATCGAGCGCCGGTTGATAGTCTAGCTCCTCGGTCGACGCGAGGGATCTATGGAACCATTCCTTAAAATCGGCTCCAGCAACTTCTTCTACTATCGATAAGAATTCCGCATGAGCGAATCCAGTTCTTCCCGAAAATCGCTCGTATGCCGTTTTCATGACGTCATCGAGACTTTTCTGATTGCTGGTCGCCTCTCGAATTTTGGCGTCCAAGAGAAATCCAACAATAGGGCCCTTAACATAATAGCTCACTTGGTCTTCGCTATTTTGAACGACACCCGACATGCCTGAATCCCAAACAGAATTAGACGCGTCTAACAATGATTGCTTCAACCGCCCATTGGAATTCTGTAACTGCGCGATGTAACCTGACAGTGAATTGAGGTATTGTTCGTCCGATTCCAAACCTGCACGACGAACTAGCAACTCGCCAAAATAGGATGTCAAACCTTCCGAGATCCATAAACTGGGCGTTCGTGGCGGATGTTCATAGTCGAAGGGACCTAACTCGATGGGCCGTAGTCGTTTCACATTGTAAGCGTGGAAATACTCATGCGCGACGAATCCCAACCAACCGCTTGAGCTTGGGCCGCGCGCACTTGACTGCGAAGTCAACAAAGTCGAATTCAGGTGTTCTAATCCGCCACCGCCTTTGCGGAAAACATTAAGAAAAACGTAGCGTTTAAACGGAATAAAGCCCCAAAACTCATGATTTGCTTTGACAATTTCTTCGATATTCTTTGCCGCAAGTTCGCAATCCCAATCGTTAACTTCGCCTACACTGGCAACGATATGCTCTGAATTATCAACTACAAATTTGTGAATCTTGATTTCTCCCGCGATGATTGGAGAATCAATCAGCTCATCATAATTGGCCGCCGCGTATGTGTAGGGTTGCCCAGTTGGTGAATCCAAGCCACAAGACGAATCGGGCCAAGAATCAGGCAATGAGAGCGTGACACTATGTGGCACATTTTCGCGTCCGATGACAGAAACGAAAGTCGATGGTCCGTTGAACACTCCCAATTTGGAACCGATCGAATTGGTCGTTACGCTACGCCCTTTGCATTCCAACTGGTACCGAAAGACAAATGCCTCCTCGCCATGAGTCGATACTCTCCAACGGTTGTTCGCAGTTCGTTCGACGTCAAGTTTCGCACCACTCGGCGAAACAACTTCAACCTCAGCAACATTTTCAGAATAGTTTTCTATGCGATAGAAACCCGGCGACCAGATCGGCATCATCAGCTCGACAGACTCGGCGTTTCGCGCCGGAACGAGCAATTCAACAACTGCCTTAGGTTGCTCAGTATCTGGAACGAGAATCGTATATTTCAGTTCGTTCGCATCTTGGGCTTGAACTACTGTCCAACAAACGGTTCCCCATGCGAGGTAAAACGCCAACAAGATGAAAACAGACCTAATCGGAGCACGCATGGCTCAGTTCCTTATCGGAAGAATTGAATACAACCTCGATCACAAAATTGCACGGCAACATTTGTTGACTGCAAATTTTGGCAATCAAAGCATTGTATACAAGGTCGAAGTTGCTGCGCCGATTGACAATCAAAAAAGATGTATTGCCAGCCTCGCAGTTGATGACAATTATTGTCGGACGCTCACGTCCTATTTCGACCCAGGCTCTTGCTCTCTGGGATTTTCAACGGCAATTTCCGCGTAATCGTCGACGCGAATCGGAAAGAAATCTGATATTGAACTCACTCTTTTCTTAGGACGGGCTTGCCGTCGATGGGTTTGATAAGCGCGGTCAGCGTTTCTTGTTGCGGCTGAACTTTAGTTGCTGTTTTGTCGTTGTCTTTTACCAATTTCGAGGTGACTTTGTATGAATAGTGCAGTAAAGCGTCAGGGCTGGGGTAACCTTGCACTTTTTCGTTGCATTCATATTCCTCATGATCCACTATCCCCAAAACCATGTCGAACGCTATGTAACCGCTGCTCATCTTTTGCATCAATTCCATTTTGACTTTTTCACTTTCGATGGGTGTGAGGACTTGCGTTTGCACAGAAATGTAAGCTTTTTGATCTACAATTTTTTCGAATTCATATTTGGTTCGGAGTGGAATCTGTTCGGGACGCCCAAATTCGTTTGTAACGGCGCAATTTCTAGGTACAAACCATTTATAACCGACTGGAATCGCTTCCTCTGGAAACGGTACCAAAACATCTCCAAGCGAAAGATCAACAGCTTTTGTTTCCGAGGAACGCGAAACCACTTGCCCAGATGGCTTCACTCGGTACGTCGATAAAACAACACCAATTCGATCCCCAATGCCTTGGAACTCAAATGGAACTTTTGAATTGGGCTCCTTGCTATCGAAGGTAACGGGAGATTGCTCGTTAATTTTTTTCCAAGTCGAAAAGCTCTCCATCGAAACATCAAATGTTGATTCTTGATTTGGCGCGAAATCAACAACTTTGTAACATCGCATACAGAGCGTTCGAGTCCAAGTCTCTTCCGTGTCGCTACCAGCTTTGGTTTTCGTCGACGTCACATGTTCGACGCTCCAACGATACTCACTACCAGTTTTCAACCGATGCTGGAGCAAATATTTTTGTTTACTGGCAAGATTTCCGGCGACCTTGCTAATGATCGATTCGGTGTCAACCGCAGTGTCTTCTGACGGTGCCGGTTGCTGTATTGCTGCTTCGGGATTTTGGAATTCACCTCGAACTTTGGCGATGCAAGGCACG
>JAHEAM010000268.1 GCA_024642765.1 Planctomycetaceae bacterium | reverse complement strand
CGTGACCGGTAGCGCAAGAACGTCCTGCTGGTATGGAAAGGCTGCTTTGAATTCTGGTGTTTCAACCATCGGACAATTACTCGCTCCGCGCTCAGTTGCCGGGACCATTCGCTGGTCGTGTCAGGGGCGCGGCGAAAGGAGCTAGCGCGCTTATCTTTGGAGCGTTCGAGCGGCTGCGTCGAATGCCAATCCGATAACTCCCCCAACCAATAGTCCCAATATGCCTGTGTCCGGACCCATTCCAAATGGAACGTTGAACCAGTGCTTCGCGACTAGGAATCCTGCAAGTGCCCCAAGTCCACCCGATGCTATCAAAATAGTACTTGATTCAATTCTAGCGGACTAATCCGCCCTAAGCTCGAAGAACTCAAATTGAGCATCTAATTCATCGGCTTCCTTATTCCCGCCATTTTTAGCGATCAGACCGATTCTCTTAGGCGCTCCGTCATCCCATTGCCTTATTCCTACAACCTTAAAGGCTTTACCGTCCGTGCTGAATGCATGCTCATATTGATTGCCGCGCTTTTTTAAACGCAGCCAGTATTTTCCGAGTCCCGACGGGGAATCAACGTACTCGAAATCAGATTGCGCCGTGCTCTCAGTAAGTATGCAGAATCGTTGGCCGCTCTCCATTGGCCAGTTGTACTCGTAGCCCCACTTCAAGTAGTTATCGTCATCGTTGTAGACTATCAATCCCGCCTGTTGGTAGCGAGTATGTGGTGTAAAACCATTCACACACGTGGTGACGGTGAAGTCTGCATCCTGCGAGAGCGGATTGTCAATCAGATAAATGTTCTTTGCCGGTATTCCTCCTAAAGTTTCATCTGTCTCATCGCGGTGGATACTCCCACACTGTGTTGTAATTGTCAGTTTACCTGGATTTTTTGTGAGAGAAACATGTGTGGGGTCGGGACGAACTGGTCTCCAGCTAAGCACAGTTTTCCCATCGAACTCATCACGAGCTACAAAGGCAGAAAAATCTTCATCTGTGAATTCGGCTTTTAATTCCCGATCATTCGGATTGCTTACGGCCTGTGGTTCGCTAGATTTGGGTGCTTCAATGAAACGAACAACCAAAATCTGTTCGCTGCCCCCGCCAAGACAGGTAAGGCCTTGTTCGCCAATTCGGTAACCGTCGCAACGAAATGAGAAACGCTTGGGGCCGGGCGGAAGCTTAAGTACTGGATAAAGCGGAGGGCTGTTTGCTTTTAGAAGCGCGTGTCCAACAAACAAGTCATCGATTCTAATTTCCACCAAGTGGTCTCGGCCGGCCACAGATGGCACTGGCGATGTCGTTTTGTTGGCCAACTGATGCTCTTTGTTCGTGGTAGATGAATTGGATCCTTCATCGCTAGTAATAAAAACCAATTTAACCGTAGATCGATCTTCGCCTTGGTGATCATCAGCATGAAGCTTGTGGCCAACAAAGAGAAGAAAGACCAAGAAGCTGAGACGCGTCGAGTGTATCATGTAAACTCCAGCTCTAGGATAAGTGTTAATCGTTTGATCGGGCTAAACGAATTCTATCCGACCTTCTGTGGGCGTGGCAAATGGAGCTAGCCACAACTGTGGGGGTCGGCCAGTCTGTCGTTGGCTTCGGTGGCATCGCTACTTTGGACGCTTCAGGACGAAATGTGACGTTTTGTTTTCAGCGTCCCAGATTGACACCAATTCCCAACCCTGCTCACCTAATCTGTTGAGCTGTTCGGTTGCTATTCCATTCCCACCCTGATTGATCTCTGCTTTGTATTCCCACAGTGTACGTTGCTGAGGAACTTGGCCCTGCGACGGATTGCGTACTAAGGCATATCCGGCAAAGACAATCACCAATACTAAACCGATGCTTGCGGCACGTGTCATGACGAGTCCTTTTGAGTTATAGAGCCAGTCATTCGAAGGTTAAACATGGCGGGGGACCTTGAACCGTTGCAGAACCAAGGAACTGCTCGACTCATATTTACCAGTTTAACATCCTCGGATGCGGGCATGGCCGGTTTGTCCACGAGTCCGAAGTGGCAAGGACTGACCTTCTGTGGGCGTGGCAAATGGAGCTAGTCATAAATGTGCGTGTGGCCGGCATCCAGATCGATTCCTGAGGTTTCGCTCTAGCCGAGCAAATTGTCCACAGGAGGAGTCGACTGAAATAGCGTGGCTCATTTTCGAGACACTCTCAACCCCTCAAGAACTGCTTCTGTCTTGACATGGGCAATTTGGTTGCCTCCGATGGCGATTGATCCTGCGGTAGGTCCTGCATGCACAGAGTAATCGGCGGCATTTTCGCTTATTCCCGCAATCCTTATTTCGCTTTGAAGTAGCTCTATAAGTTCGGAAGTTGAAAAACGTTTCTCGTCCGGAATTCTCTTGGATATGAGATCGTTTACGTTGTAAATCCGCTGGATGCTCGGCAACTCAATCCACATTCTTCTTGCGTATTCAAATCCGTCCCTTCGTCCGGCTAGATAGCACGCGATACAGGCCGTGAGCGCAAGCAGAATACCGATTCCGAAACGCGGTATCCTCCGTCGACGATGGCCGTTCGGAACGTCAATGTCCATGAAATTTCTCGCAACAGGACGAATTGCGATTTGTCCCGCTGTACGAAACAGTGGGATTGATCGCTTGGTGATCTTTGTCGTTTGGGACAATGTAGCAGGTGGTGCAATTCTATTAGACCGGCGGTGGCGCGGCAAATGGGTCAAGACACAACTGTGGGCGAGGGCGATTTCTCTGTGGCTAGCGTCTCTCGAATTCGCCGCGAATTTTCGAGCGAGTTGTCGATTGGATCTTTTGCCGTTCGATTACTAATTACTAGTGTTGCGAGAAACTAGTCAAGATTCTGCCGAACTCAAGGGAAAATAAACGATGAAATTTGTTTGTATGGGATTCATTGAAGAATCAAAGTACGAATTGCTGTCCGAAGAGGAAGGCCAGCGAATGATGGAGGAGTGTTTTGCCTACGACGATGAACTGCGCCGGGGCGGGCACTTTATCGGTGGCGAAGCGCTGCAATCGGCGAGAAATGCAGTCACCTTGCGAATGAAAAACGGTTCAGTCGATGTGACCGATGGGCCATACGCCGAGACAAAGGAAATGCTCGGTGGAATCCTTCTGTTGGAAGCCCGCGACTTGAATCACGCCATCGCGTTGATGTCGCAGCATCCTGGCGTGAAGGTTGGGCCATTTGAAATTCGCCCCGCTGATGAGGAAACCAATAAGCTCATTGCAGCCCGTGGTGCGGCCCTATCCAGCGAACGACCGACGAAGCCTTAGCCAAATCACGATAGAATAGAAAATTTTGAACAATGTCGATTGGGTTGTTACCTGTTCGACTACTACTAAACGGACCATTCGTACTTTTTCAATTTTGGAGAGCCTGAATATGAGATCTTTGTTGTTGACCTCCTTGATTATGACCCTGCTGTGTTGCCAGGAAAAGGCTTTCGGACAAGAAGTCCCTGCCATGCCCAAGTCGACTCAAGAATACGAATGGCTTCACAAGTTCATCGGGCAATGGACGACCAAGTCGAAGGCAACCATGGGGTCGGACCAGCCGCCGATGCAGTGCAGCGGAACCTTGACCTCTCGCAGGCTTGGCGGATTCTGGGTACTCAATGAAATGAAGGGCGAATGGGCCGGTGATCCGATGACCGGCGTTCAGACGCTCGGCTATGACGAAGGCAAAAAGAAATATGTCGGAACGTGGGTTGATTCGGCGACGGCCTTCATGTGGCAGTACCAAGGCAGTGTCGATTCGACCGGCAACGTACTAACGCTCGATGCAGACGGGCCGAATTTCACGGGCGATGGCAAGCTGACGAAGTTTCAAGACATCTACGAATTCAAATCGGCTGATGAAATCCTGATGACGTCACGAATGATCAGCACCGATGGGAAGTGGGTAACGTTCATGTCGGGTACGGCGAAACGAGTCAAGTAGCAAATATCGCGAGATGAAATCTCGTCGCTGCATACAAAGGAAATGATAGAGATGAAATTAGCAAAGAACACCATCTGTCTTTGGTACGATCGCGATGCCGTGGAAGCTGCGAAGTTTTATGCTGAGACCTTCCCAGATTCCACAGTTGGCGCGATGCATCGCGCGCCAAGCGACAACCCATCGAGCAAAGAAGGCGATGTATTGACCGTCGAGTTCACGGTGATGGGCATTCATTGCATTGGGCTCAATGGCGGACCAGGTGTCGAGCACAACTGGGCGTTCTCGTTTCAAGTCGCCACGGAAGACCAAACCGAAACAGATCGCTACTGGAACGCCATCGTTGCGGCCGGTGGCCAGGAGAGCCAATGCGGCTGGTGCAAGGACCGATGGGGAATCAACTGGCAGATCACGCCAACCATCCTGACGAAAGCCTTTACCGGCTCAGACCGCGCCGCCGCCAAACGCGCCTTCGATGCGATGATGACGATGAAGAAGATCGACATCGCAGAAATCGAGGCAGTGATTCGCGGGTGAAGCCTGTCGCCCGACCGCTCCGCCGGTCGGCAATAAATTGCGAACCGGCGGAGCGGTTCGGCGACGACATGTCGATTTAGCAATAGCCCGTTCGACTAACCCTAAAGTACCTCAACTCCAGATCGAATTAAACTCCATGACTGGTCCAACCAATATCGTCCGACTGCACCGCGTGCTGCGCGCTCCGGTGGGGCGTGTCTACAAAGCGTTTCTCGATCGCGACGCCTTATGCCGTTGGCTGCCGCCGTATGGCTTTCTGGGAAACATTAATCGGATCGATGCACAATTAGGTGGCAGTTTTCACATGGCGTTTACGAACTTTGAAAGCGGACATCAGCACGCGTTTGAAAGCACCTTTTTAGAACTGGTGCCCGGCGAGCGAATCCGCATGGGCGACAAGTTCGATGATCCCGCCTGGGCCGCTGACATGACGAAGACGATTACCTTCAAGGCGGTGAGTTGCGGCACCGAATTGGAGATTTTGCACGAAGGACTTCCCGAGTTTATTCCACCCGACATGTGCTATCACGGTTGGCAAGAGTCACTGTTGCAGCTTGCTCAATTGGTAGAACATTCCATACCCGATGAACAATAGTCGTGCATCAACGATCGACTACCGCCGCCTTTCCCGTTCGACACTCGTCTGAAACATCGCCTGACAAACAAAGAGGATCACAATGCCGCGATATCTGATTTCGTTCGACGATGGTTCGATGGACCACATTCCTGAGGAGGATCTGCCTGGTGTGGGCGAATCGGCGCACGCCGTGGCCCGAGACGCCAAAGCCGCTGGAATCTGGATCTTCGGCGGAGGGATTCAACGGCAGCGGTCGAGCATCGTCGGGGTTGACGGCGCTGTAACTGAAGGGCCAATGCCGGAGACCAAGGCGGTGGTCGGCGGGTTTTCGATCATCGAGGTGCCCACCCGCGACGAAGCAATCGCCTGGGCGGCCCGGTTTGCCAACGCGTGTCGCTGCGCACAAGAAGTCCGCGAGATCGGGTTTGACCCAGAGTCCTGACCGACCGAGCTGAGGACCGAATATTTTGGTTCGAGATCAATTCTCACAACACAACTCAATTAAGGAACACACTCAATGAAAGTCATAGTTTTCGTCAAAGCTACCGCCGGTTCGGAAGCAGGCGAAATGCCCAGCGAGCAGTTGCTCACCGACATGGGGAAATTCAACGAACAACTCGTCGCCGCTGGAATCATGAAGGCGGGCGAAGGACTCAAGCCGAGCAGCGAAGCGGCGCGCGTTCGTT
>JAHEAM010000267.1 GCA_024642765.1 Planctomycetaceae bacterium | reverse complement strand
CTGATATTCGTTGCTTGCGAACGCCAACCAAATCGCCGTGCCATTCCACCACGTGTCACCTTGGAGCTTTCCGACACCAGCAAAGAAATAAACAACGCACATGTGCATCTGAATCAATCTAAAAGAAATGTTGGCCATCACGCTCGGCAACGCCCCCCCCCTCCCTTTTCGTGCACGCCACCAAGCATCCACCGAATAGGCAGCTCCTGCGGGCCCAATCGCCAAATAGAAAGCCAAAAAACAATTGATCTGATCAAGGCCAAACAACGCTCCTACTGCCCGGTTGGCATACGACAAAACAAAGAACGCCGTCAAGAGTCCCATAATTCTCGTCCAGGCTCCTATCATGAACAAGAACATGATGGTCAAGACAACAATGTGAACGGGTATCAGCCAATGGTCGTTTGGCAACCAATCGAAATGACTCCACGCAAAAGACACGCCCGTATTGAGGTCGGCGCGATAGCTGGATGGTATGATCGATTCGCTCCCGAAAAACGTCTTGAGTTCACGAGTCCATGCGAAATGTGTGTACAAAATCACGGCACCCGCCAGCAGGCGGATCAAGCTCAGTACTTGAGGTGCAGCCGGAGTAAACCAAACACGATCGAACAATGAAATCCATTGCCGGAAATAATTCGAGACAGCAGAGTTTGAATCGTTGCTCATTGACCACTCTCTTTCGGAATGGACTGGTGAAAATGATCTGCGTCGATTGGCAAGTCTTCTGGACCCGAGGGATGTGCCGCACTAATTGGCAAGAGTTCACTTAAAAAACTCTCGTCCGTGATTTTCTGCCCGAGTATGAGATCTACGGGAGCCGGCAGGCGGCGTTCTTGCAGGAACAACTCGACGCGGTCGCCATGGTATCGAACTAGCAATTGCTTGCCGACTGCATCAACTAACTCGGCGATCCGTTTTTTGGTTTTGGCGTACATTAGGATTTGCCGCTCCAAGATGACTTGCATGTTGGCGGCATACCCCCCCTGCCCTGCCTTGCGAAATGCCTCAATTCGATTTTGGAAATCTTTTTGAATGCTGGCAAACGATTCGTCGTCTGGCGTTCGTGCGTGTTCCGAATAGATCGATTCGCTCAGCATAAACCAACGATGGTAGATCAATCGCGGCCAATCGCGATTTCGGTCTGGAAAATGCCCTGTGCTAACAAGTTCGCCATCGCGATAAATTTTGTAGACCAGCAGATGACTGGGGCCTGGATCGGGAGCGAAAAAACGATAACCGTGGCCGACAAAAAGGCCTTGGTGAATCGGGCTCAACGCACGTGCCACAGGTGCTGTCAGTTCTTCAGTTGCAATCGGATTGGTCACCGGCCCCATCAGGACAATGAACATCCAGCCTGAAACGAGCACACCTGCAAACAGTTTGCGATTTTTTGTCCAGAGGATCGGCTCAGCCGTTTTTGGTAGGATTGGCGAAGTCGTTTTCATGTGGGCTACAGTCGATCGGCATAAGGAATGGGTCGTCATTTTTTGGCGACCCATTCATTCTAATCCACAAAAGGGTAATCAACAAAAAAGCCGCGGACTTTTGCAAAGTCCGCGGCTGAAATGGTTGTTGTCGTCAATACAATCGGAAAAACCGAATTCGACTATTTTACTGCAAAACGTGTCGTGTTGTCGTCGAAATCAAATTCAACTTTGTGCGCTTCGCCGGCAACTACCGTCAACGTTTTTGTTTGCTCGATGGTCTTGCCATCCTTTTCAATCGTCGCCACAACTGTGTAGTCCTCCCAAGCTTGGCCCTTTTCAAGTTCCGTTGTTTGGAAAGTACGTACCAACCCCATTCGCTTCGTCGGAACTCCAGCCAAAACAACTTTTGCATTCTCTGGAACCTGAATTTCAACCGAAGTGATCAAAGATTCAGGCTTGCTGAAATCAAAAGCGATTTCGCGATTGTCACCACCGCGAATGCTCACGATTTCAGTTCGCTCTTCGGTTTTTCCATCTTTTTCAAGAACCGCTTTGACTTCGAAGGTGTAGGTTTTACCAAACACAAGTCGTCGCGCGATAAACTCGCGTTCTTCACCGCTGCTCAATGTTGCACGATCGTTGACGTAAAACTTGGACTCTGCAGGCAAGCGAACAGTCAGAATTGTCTCTGCACCATTGCTTGCAGGCGTGTTCAAAGTAGACGAATCTTTTTTGTCAGCCGCGCCTTCTGTCGGTTGTGCATTGGTTGGCTCTGGTGGCGTAACAACCCCAGGATTTGGGTAGGACTCAATGGGTGTACCGTATTCCATCGACGGCAAAGTCGAACCTGGATATTCGATGGGTGACGAATAACTTGGCTGATACGAAGAGTAGCTCGGTGTTACTACGGTCGTTCCACCAATCGACCCACCGCTGTAGTAGCCACTACCGATTGCAGAGGAACCGCTATAGTTGAAATTTGTATAACTTCCGCCTGAGCTTCCACCTGCGTAATAACTTCCAGTTGATCCGCCACTGGAACCGCCAGAAAATCCGCCGCTTGATCCGTAAGCACCGCCGCTGGAACTGCCAGAAAATCCGCCACTTGATCCGCCTGAGCTGCCACCTTGAAAGTGACTGTGAACGCGATCATGAATTCGCCCCAACAGATTTCGGATGGGAGTACGACCACCAAAAAGTCCACCGCCTCCGCCGCCACTACTACCACCGCCACTCGAGGCGTAGCCGAATGATCCGCCGCTAGAACCGCCGGAACTCCCCCCACCCGATGACCCGAAAGAATCGGCATTTAGGGGTGCTATCATGAACGCTGTCACCAGCACAGTACTCAAAACTCCAGAAATGATATTGGTTTTTCTCATTGATTCCTCGTCAAATTCCCTGTTGACTAAAACAGTTACGGCAAAACAGGAAAGCAAAGCCGAATAAGTAGAATAGCACAACTTTGACGATTTTCAACGATTAAAAGGCAATTTTGCGAATCCCAATTTCGACAAAACGGCCTGATTGATCACCTTTAAGTAGGGTGTATCAGAAGCAAATTTGGTTTGGAACTGACTCCACTAACACCAACGTGTCACCGTGTACGGGACGAGAAACATCTACAAAACGGAATAATCGGAGTAGCAAAGTCTGATAGGCCACATTTCCACGCGACTTTCAATTCGCTCGTTTAAGTATCATTTGATCAAAATCCACTTCGCCCGTTGCACCGAACATACCGATTCGAAAGATTGCCTCGCGCGTCGACTTGGGAACACTGATTTGTTTCTCGTGCAAACGCCAATCGGATTGGGTGCCAACGAATGGTCCGAAATACTCGGTACTGATCTCTCTTCGATCTTGGTCGTAAAAAGTAATCGCACAGCGCGCCATGTCATATTCACCCGGTCCGTTGACGACGTTTTGGAATCGTACATTCAGGCCGAAATCTAGCTTGCTAACAAGGCGACCATCCAAATCGATGCCTTGCATAAGATGAGCGTACTGACCGGGAACACTATTCTTGAACGTCAAGAAATTCTTACCGCTGGGCGCTTCATCGCTCGTTTTGAGTTCACAAAGTCGTTCGTAATACCACCCCTGTACAAATCCTGATTCACCAAGTGCCTCTTCGAAGTCGGCGTTGTGTAATTCGGGATTGGCAGGGTCGGGTTTGACCTGACGTTCGTCCTCGGCCTGGCCTGTCATCGGAACAAACAGGGTTGGCCGCAACGCTTGTTCAACCAATTCTCCGTCCTTTTTAGTGAATAGATACAGCGTCTGTTGATGCCGTTCTCCCACCGGGACGACGATCATTCCACCATCCTTTAATTGATCGACCAGCGGCTTAGGAACATTTTCGGGCGAGCATGTAACAATAATTTTATCGAATGGCGAGTGTTCCTCCCATCCCAAGTATCCATCCCCAACTTTAGTAAAGACATTTTCGTATCCCAGTCGTTTCAATGTCTGGTTTGCCGTTTTACCGAGCTCTTCAACGATTTCGATCGTGTAAACTTCTTTGACAAGAGGACTGAGAATCGCCGCTTGGTAGCCACTGCCCGTTCCGATCTCCAAAACCCGATCGGAGGGTTGCGGATCGATCGACTCTGTCATGTAGGCCACAATAAAAGGTGATGAGATCGTTTGTTTTTTGCCGATCGCTATTCCCGCATCGAGGTAAGCTTGATCCCAAACTTTTTTGGGCATGAATTCATGGCGTAACGTTTCCCGCATGACCTTGAGGACACGCTCGTTTTTGACGCCTGCAGCAGCAACCGCCGTCGACACCATGGCCTCGCGTAACCTACGAAACTCTTCTGTGTCATGAGGTTCACGTTGCGCGAACGTCGCCGAGCAAAACGGTGGTACAAGCCCCAGAATCAAATACAAAATCAAAACGGGAATTCGAAACATGACCGCACTCGATGAATTGAGTCTTACTGAGCTAAACTAGAAAGTCCTCTTGCATTGTACAAGAAAAGAAAGCACGCTAAATGCTTGACGCCAATTAGATCGATTATTCGGGACTGAAAACACTCAACGAAACGGCTCCCAATGACTGTCGAGCAGACAAATTCCGAGCTTTCGACCGCACGTGAACTGCGGCCCGAGAGCCAATCGACTCTTGCCTATGTTTTGCCATTCGCCGCAATGAGTGTCGCTTCCTTGTTTGCCGTTCATCCCTTGGATACCGAGTTTGATGTCCAGCCGTTTCGCTTCGAGTATGGCCGTGCGATGACTTGGTTCGTGGGCGCTCAGTTAGTCTTGATGCTGGCCGCTCTGGGGTATGGAATTGGTTACGTCATACGCACCTTCCCAGTACACATTCACAGTATTAGCGTTTGGGTCGGCGCAGTAGGCGTTTTGTTATGGATTGGAATATGCAATCTCCATTTTGAGAAATGGATTTTCGAGCGATTGGGCCTGACCACTTGGGTCGCGACTCGTAGCGGGTTCAATCCGTTTCACTATTTGGATGGCCACTGGGCATGGCTAATCGTATTTTTGTTTTGCAGGTTTTTGGTTTTGGCAATCTGTGTTCCAATTGCCGAAGAATGGCTGATTCGCGGCTGGGGAGTGAGATGGTGGGATGAGCCCAATGATTGGCCGACAAGCGACCTTCGCCAAACTTCGCAAAGCAGTTTGTGGCTGGTAATCGCTTATGCGGTCCTAACTCATCCGCAGGAGTTCCTAGCGGCAATTGTTTGGTTCGCATTGATCAATTGGTTGATGAAACGAACCGGAAACCTTTGGGATTGCGTCGCGGCACACGCGATAACTAACGGTCTGCTAGGGCTATACATATTATGTTCGGAAGATTGGAATCTTTGGTAATTTGGACGCTTTTGTAAACAGTCCGAGCACTACACGAACAGATCGCAGCACGAACAATTTCACGGTGCACAAGCGGGCTCAAAATGTCCGTCGGATTGCGTCGATGTTACGTTCACCAAATCCGCATTTGTAAGCCGACCAACTGTCCCTGCAGTTGTCAGCAACAAGCAGTTGGCCATCGGAATCAGGGAAACATCATGAAACAATCCGTTGAATGCGTAAGTGATAACAACAGCAAAGCCAAAAGTACCGAGCAGGCGGACCTCCAAATCCGAATCGCGATCTCGCAATAGCCGAATGCTACGTAACAAAATCATAATCAACATCGCCACGAAGACCCCAAGCCCCACTAGCCCCGTCTCCACCGCATACGCAAAAAAAACATTGTGCTGCGTATAAACTAGCCCACGCTGCAACTGCAAGCCACTTGATTCACTAAAATGAAAGGGCACTTTGTATTTGTGGTACAGTCCAAATCCGAATCCGGCGACCGGACGTTCGCGAAT
>JAHEAM010000266.1:1652-5779 GCA_024642765.1 Planctomycetaceae bacterium | reverse complement strand
CTTCTTGAGCAGTGATTTCAAGGCACGACAGTCTGTAGCTTCTGGCGGTAAACGTGCCGAGTAGAATCTTGACAACACATAAGTGTCGACAACAAACTGACGTTGGCGAGTCTTGTTGGCTAAATTCGCGACGTCTTCCATCAACAATTGATTGTGAGTCAAAAAATCAAAGTCTGTTCGTATTCGCCCTTCGATAAGTCCTTGATCAATAAAGATTTTCCGCGATAGGTCCGGATCAACTGTGGCGTATGTGACCCGTTGCCGCGATTGAATCGGCAAACCGTAAAGCGTTGTATTGCGAAGGGCCATCACCGATTCATTCTTGTCGCTCCAAAACGGGTCGACGTATTGATGCTTCAACAGATGTTCGGCCAGTGGCATGATCCAATCGGGTGAAATTTGCGCAACGGTTCGCCCGTAACGGCGTGTCGTCTCCAGAATTTCGGCGGCCATCAACCATTTAGGTTTTGTTTTGAAAACTCCGCTCCGAGTAGTCGTTGTTCCTCGCACGCGTTCGTAGACCATTATCAGTCGCCAAAGCCAACAATTGTCGGTGAATATCTTGCCATTGCAGAACGAGTGAATACGAAAGGAAATTCTGTTCGAGCGCCAACCGAAATTTACTTCGTGAGAGGTCGACCTTGAGGCGGTGAATGAAGTCCCACAGATTGAGCGACGCGATGAAGTCACTTTGGGCGTCGTTCCAAGCGGCATGTGCCGTGTCAGCAGCGGCCTTTTTCTCCGCCGGTCGAACGCGTGGGTCTTGGAGTTCAAGAGCGGAAGCGATGACTAACATTTCTGCAAGGCAACCGTTTGTGTCAGCCTCCAAGAGCATTCTGCCAATGCGCGGGTCGACAGGCAAGCGACTCAACTTGCGTCCGACTTCCGTTAATCGCCGGTGTTCGTCCACCGCTCCAATTTCAAAAAGTGTCTTGTATCCGTCACGAACATGTTCTGAACTCGGTGGATCGAGAAACGGAAATCGTTCGACATCGCCAAAACCCAAGGTGAGTAGCTGCAAGATCGTACCGGCCAAATTCGTGCGGCGAATCTCGGGAGTTGTGAAGGCAGATCGCGTCTTATAATCATCCTCAGAGTACAACCGAACACAAATGCCTGGGGCAACTCGACCGCAGCGTCCCGCGCGTTGATTGGCAGAGGCCTGTGATATTGCCTCGATGGGCAACCGTTGGACTTTGCTCCGCGGGGCATAACGACTTATCCTGGCAGTTCCAGTATCAACGACGTAGCGAATTCCAGGAACTGTGATTGACGATTCGGCAACATTGGTCGCCAACACAACGCGGCAACGTGAATGCGAGTGGAACACTTCGCTTTGCTGGGCGGGACTCAGCCGCGCGTACAACGGCAAAATATCAACGCCCGAATTCCCGATTGCACCCTTTAGCTTCTTCGAAACGTTTCGAATGTCCATTTCCGTGGGTAGGAACACAAGCACATCGCCGTCGCGTCGCTGCAGTAACTCGCGGCAATGCTCGACGACGGCATTTGCAATTTCTGAATCTTCGTCGCGCGACTCATGAAGAGGCGTGTACTCGATCGTCACTGGATACGTACGGCCCTCCACATGAATGACCGGTGCTGGGCCGGTTGACGTTGCGAAATGTTCAGCGAATCGATCTGTGTCGATCGTTGCCGAAGTGATCACAAGTTTCAAATCGGGACGTTTCGGCAAAAGATTCTTCAGAAATCCCAAAACAAAATCTATGTTTAGTGAACGTTCGTGCGCTTCGTCCACAATCAGCATTTCGTATTGGTCAAAGAAAGGGTCTCCCTGAGTTTCGGCGAGCAAGATACCGTCGGTCATTAATTTGATGTAAGTGCGTTCGTTCGTTTGATCCGAAAAACGGATCTTAAACCCCACATCTTGGCCAAGTGGGGAGTTGAGGTTTTCGGCCAATCTCGCCGCAACACTCCGCGCTGCAATTCGACGCGGTTGCGTGTGGCCGATCAAGCCGCCGGTCCCCAGTCCCATCTGCAGAGCCAGCAACGGTAGTTGAGTTGATTTTCCGCTACCGGTCTCACCGCTCAAAACGACGACTTGATTCTCGGCGATGATTGCCTTGATTTCCTCTGCCCGCGCGAAAATCGGCAACGATTCATCGAGTCTAGGCGTTGGCATTTTTTCGGCACGCAATCGGCGCAATTGACAACTTTTTTCGATCGCGTCTCGCAGTTGGGGTGGGATGCTGTGGTCCTTGATATTTCGCAACCGTCGGCGCAGGGGAAATTGGTCCCGCCGCATTGCGCCGCCGATTTGTGAGGCCAAGGTCGAATTGTCGTCGGTGTTAGGCATAGTGGATTGCGTCAAAACTTATTTCGTTACCGACAGGAACAACAAACGGGTTAATTCGATCGCTTTTTTTCAGTTTCAGTACATTTTTCGCAGCAAACATGGTTTTTTGGTTTTTTTTGAAAATCACATCAACTGTGACCGAAGGTGTCCTGCACCCCGCGATGATAGATATGTCCTCAAGGGGTAAATGTCATCGCTTGAGAGACAACAAGTTTAACGAAACAAATTTAGGGAGAAAGCCATGCTTGTTCTATCACGCAAAATCAAAGAAACAATTGTTATCGACGGCCGCATTACCTTGGAAATTCTGCAGATCAAGGGAAATCAAATCCGCGTTGGAATCAACGCCCCAGCCAGCGTCAAGATCCGACGTGGCGAATTGACTCCCTATGGAGAAGAGTCGACTTGCGTCCCAATGACTTCCAATTTTGAAACGCTCGAGCTCAATATTGCCCAAGTTGGATGAATCGGCATTGGGCGAACGTGAACTGCCAGCCGCGGGATAAGCAATCGCGGCTGGCGAAAAAACCAAAATCTATCCCAAACGGGGCAGACCTGGCAAAAGGCAGAGAGGGGCAGACTCAATGGAGACCGGCACTAAGTCTCACGAATGTTTTGACGAATAGCCATCTGATTCGCGCATCGATGGTCATTCCGTCCAATGACGGCTTTTTCGGCAACGACAACGGCATGTTGTATGAATTGTTTGACAATATGGGCAACTTCAATGGCCCGCTAACGATCAACCTATTGGGGGGCAATATTTGGGACTCCGGGACAGAGGTAAACAATCCCTTGGGTGGCGCAGCCTTTTTTGCACTAGGCGGAACCAGTTTGGATGAAGGCGGAGTGATAGCCGTTCATACAGGATTCGACGATTTCTTAGGCACCAACACGGCCGCAGGAACAACGATTGGTTCGATTCCTGAAGCAGCGACGCCCTTTGTTACTATTCGTATTACGGCCGTACCGGAACCAATGCTTTCATGGTGCTAGGGACCGTAACTTTGGGAATGATGTTTCGGCGAAGAAGAAAACAATAACGATTGTCCCTGGGAAAAGTCTCGGTTTGCTCACTCGTGGCTTGAGGCGTTTTGAAAAGACGCTTCAAGCCTACGTGACAAACTACTGTGAGCAGAATTGGAATCTCAGGCAAAATTTGAATCGTCTCGCAATCCGCCGCGTCAGCAAGGACGAGTTATCTATCACCAATTACTCACGGATTCTCTTGCAACAAGTGCGGCGATTCCTACTCGCTAACAATGGACCTTCGAATCAACTACGGCTTGCGACTCCTTGCTCACGCTGCGGGCTACAATTCCTTCGGTATTGTGTTTCCAAGAAATACCAAACAACGGCCAGCGGTGCTAGCGATTTCCCAAGTTTAGCTGGCAACTCCGCAACAACATTTTGTTTTGTCCAAGTGCCCGAATTTGCTGACCGATAGTATCCAAAGGAAGTGATTTCTTGTGTTTCGGATACGACCTAGGTGAATTTACAGTGGCTAACAAACGAACAAATCGCGAGGTAGATCAGCGGTTTGTGGATATGTGGGCGATGCCCGGCCTCCATCCGACGAATAACCAATTCTTGCAGCGTCTCAAATCTGCCGATAGTTCCCACTTCACTCGCAACATGCAAGTCATCGGGACAGCCTCGACTCGTGACCCATCAACCCGCACATGGGACAAGTCGCATCTGATTGGTATCCGTACTGACGTTTGGCAACCCACACAAAAAGAAATTGTCGAGTCTCTAGAAGCCTTGCGTGAAAAACGAACCGAAGAACTGCGCCGTGAGATAAAGCGCA
>JAHEAM010000266.1:0-1642 GCA_024642765.1 Planctomycetaceae bacterium | reverse complement strand
TCGAAGAAACTCACGGAACAACTTGAAAATGATCACATCATGCAAGTTGAAACGGGAGATCTTGAAAGTCGCCGATTGGTTCTTAAGTTGTTTTCAACGAATGGCAGTCGCACCAATTGGTGTGGGACACTCGAACAAGTCACCACAACAGAAATTCACAATTCAATCGGCTCGAATCGAGCGTTGATCACGATGGCCGTCATGTTGCCGCGAATCGATACGGTGACGATGATCCAAGAAAACCACAAGACGCTGCGGTTCCCACCCGTTTTCTCATTTTGCTTTTTTGAAAATCAACAGATGCATTATGGGACACTCTCCAAGCGGATGGTTTCTTTCGGTCCCGACTATGATGTCAAAATCGACAACGTCCCATCAGGCTTGGTCAATGGACGCTTGTTTGGATTTGGTTGTGATAGCTCGCTTGAGTTGTCAGGTCATGAAATCGTTCATGACACACAATTCCAAGACTTTTTGACTCTGTTTGCCGCATCAATTGGATATCATCGCGCGATGCGGCACAGCATCAAACGCAGAGTTGAAGCGGTCAAAGCCGGTCGATCTTTCCAGCATGTAATCGAAGACGAGGAAATTCGCCTGCACCATAACGGTCGGTCGGCAGCATAATCGAACAGTGCCCAAGTTGTATTTTAGGCAAGCTCTTTGTCAGTCATTCCGATTGTTTTGGAAAAGGGCGCTGTGAGGCAAGAATTCGGAGACGCACCATTGCAGAGCGAACAGCCATCTGGTCGTTCACTCCGCATTTGAGCGGATGCGTTTCCGATTTCGTTCGAATTCCCTACTCGCTGCTACGGCCACCATTGGTGTCCGCCCGTTAGGCCCCGTTAGCTGTCTCGCGGTTTGTTGCAGTGGACAAGGTTGACGAATTTCTTAACCCAACACTTGTCATTTCGTTGTTGTCGTACTTGGCAATTTGAGTTCCGCACCTTTTTCGTCGCGGCATTCAAGAACAAGGTGTTCTGGATAAACGTTATCGCTGCCACGAATCTCGATCCGGAAATTCGCTCCGACCTCAAGTTCACCGATTTGTTTGCGTTTTTGGTTGTTGAGGTACGAAGCGACTTTTTCGTTGACTCGAACGATAGCGACGTCGATATTCGGTTGTTGCGATGCCAACATGAGCATTCGAATGACCTCGAGAGCCATGCTCTCTTCGGATTTGACAACGCCACGTCCACCGCAACATGGGCAATCAAAGTAAACGCTTTTCTTCAGGCTCGGTCGGATCCGCTGCCGCGTCATTTCGATTAGGCCGAAGGGACTGGTTCGCAAAATTTTCGTACGGGCGCGGTCTCGCTTCATTGCATCCCGCAATGCGTGTTCCACATTTCGCCTATGCCTTTCTTGGCGCATGTCGATGAAGTCATTCACAATCACGCCACCCAAGTCGCGCAAACGCAACTGCCGAGAAATCTCTCGTGCAGCGTGCATATTCAGACGATACGCCGATTCCTCTGCCGAGCCGTCTGTTCGAAACGTACCGCTGTTCACGTCGATCGCTACCAGAGCCTCCGTTTGATCGATCACGATTGAGCCGCCTTCCGGAAGTTTTACCTCGCGTCGATGAATGCTCGCGATCTCGTCTTCCAATTTGTACTTGTGGAAGATCGGATCTTTTCCG
>JAHEAM010000265.1 GCA_024642765.1 Planctomycetaceae bacterium | reverse complement strand
TACGACAAGTTCTTTTCGCAAATCGTACGCTACTCAATGCGTCCTGTAACCCAGAACGCAAATTTTTCGGTTGGCACGGACGTCCGCGACAACAAAGTTCGCGTAGTCGTTACGGCCCTCGGCGAAGAGGATACATTTCTAAACTTCCTCAATATTAATGCACGTGGCATTCGTCCCGATGCGAATGGATTCGACATGAACTTCTCGCAAACCGCGCCCGGGAGATACGAAGCAGAGTTTGACACTGATTCACCCGGCAATTACCTATTTTCGATGTTCCCAGGTGAGGGCTATGAACGTTTGACGGCGGGTGTCAATGTACCGTATTCGACTGAGTATTCTGATCGGTCCACGAATGAAGCACTCATCGATGCACTCGTTAGCCTTGAACCCAAAAATTCAAATGGTCCGGGGCAAAAATCGGAATACTTGACCACACGAGCGACACTTGACGCCCCCTTAAACCTTAATCCATTTCGCCCTGACCTGACCCAAGCCACATCGATCCGAACGATGTGGCCACCCATATTGTTGCTGGGCGCCTGGCTGTTCCTGACAGACGTTTTCATTCGGCGCGTCGCTGTCAATTTCGATTGGATTCCAAAGTTATGGATGGCCTTGCGGAGTCGCATGACCGGCAAAGAAAACACGGTTTTGACAAGTAACATCGAAAGACTACGTTCAAGAAAATCCGAAGTATCCAAACAGCTAGAATCGACGAAAAAAGAAATGCGATTCGAACCGACTGTTGAATCCAAATCCCGTTCGCGCAGCGGCACCGATCACCTGTCTCAAGTCCTTGAAAGTGAACGTGAAAAAGAAAGTGAGCCGCCCAAGCCAAAAACAATCCAAACGCCAGATTCCGAGGCTGAATCGCACACTTCGCGACTCCTAGACGCCAAACGCCGAGCCCAAAAGAAACGCGATCGATAACCTGTGTCTTTGGATTTTTGACGGCAGTTTACCCTAGTTGGTCTCGTCGAAAAAATCCACAGCGCCCGTTTTCACGTCATAGATTGCACCCAGAACTTTTACGTCGCCTGAACGGACTTTCGAAGCAATGGCCGGACTGCGAGCTACAATTTCTTTAACTGTCCGTTTCACGTTCCTTTTCGCAACGGCATCAATTTTCGCTTCCCTTTCGGTTTGGCTTAATGTTGAAATGCCTAAATGTTCATTGTCCGTAATTGACTTTTGTAATTCTTGCACGATCGACTCGAGATGAGTACAGCCAGTAGCTTCTTCGACGTTTTGGCCTTCTTCGAAGAGTTGAATTGACGACGTCACCGCACCGCAGCGCGTATGCCCCAAAACCAATACAAACTTCACGCCCGTGACAGCAACTGCGAATTCCATGCTGCCCAAGCTTTTGGAACCAATAATATTTCCGGCCACTCTTACGCTGAAGATATCACCAATACCCAAATCAAAAACGATCTCGGCAGGCACTCTAGAATCAATACAACTCAGCACGACAGCCAGCGGATTTTGGCCAACTGCAGTTGCGTCGACTTGCCGATTGAAATCTCGAGAAACTCTTTTGCCTTCGGTGAATCGACGATTACCGTCCCTTAGGATTTCTTGAATTTGCTGCGGCGTAATGCGGTCGCGTAAGTCACGAGTCGAATAGTCAGCATAGCGAATATCGTCTCGGATTTGATACTTATCCTTGAATCCACGTAAACTGACGGAAACACCCCGAGCTGGCCCAACATTGTCTTTAAAGTCCTTAATCAAGCTCAAAATGTCGGAATCGATGTAGTCCGAATCAGAGGCGTCAATCAAGACGTTCGTTCCGCGTTTTGTATTCTGAAACAACTCATTGAGCGCCGCACGATTCAAAAAGCTGACCTGATTCGCCAACTCCACATGCACGATGTCACCATCGAAGTGCTTTTCAACCACACGACGAATTGGCTTCCGAAGATTACTATTGAGAATGAACAGAACACTTGTCGCAAGCCCCAACAATATCCCCATCAACAGGTCTGTGAAAACAATCGCGATCAACGTTCCCATGAATGGCAGGAACTGCTGCCTGCCCTCGGAATACATCTGGCGAAATAATTTTGGACTGGCCAGCTTGTAACCGGTCACAATGAGGATGGCTGCCAGCGAAGATAAAGGAATCATATTCAGGTAGGTCGGTATAGAAGCAATACACACCAATAGAAGTACACCATGGAGAATTGCTGACTTTTTACTTCTCGCACCAACACCAATATTGACAGAACTTCGCACGATTACGGAGGTTACCGGAATACCTCCGATGAGCCCCGCTATGACATTGCCAACACCTTGAGCTAACAGTTCACGACTTGGTGGTGAATTACGGTGTTTCGAGTCCAACTTATCCGTAGCTTCCAAATTGAGAAGTGTTTCCAATGAAGCAACTATTGCGAGCGTCATGGCGGCAACATAAATTGCCGGGTTCGCCAATTGCGTAAAGTCCGGAAAGTGCAAATAGCTTGAGAGCTCAGAGAAACTCCCAGCGACTGGAATTGAAACCAGATGGCTACCCTCAATCAGCCACCCCTCGCCGAGTCGTCCAAAAAGTTGTTGTAAGGCAATGCCGAGCATGACAACGACGAGCGCGCTTGGCACTCCAGTTTTCTTCAACGACTTTATGCGATCCCAAACCAAGAGCAAGACAATGGAGGCTAATCCAATCACGGCAGCACCCCAGTAAATTTCACCCTCAAAGAGCGTGATGATTTCCGAAAAAGTATTCTGGTGATCGGGCTGAATGAAAGCAAACTCACCCTCGGGGTCAGTGTCATGCCCCAACAAGTGCGGAATTTGCTTCAAAATCAATAAGACTCCAATTGCCGCAAGCAACCCCCTGATAACACTAGACGGAAAGAAAGACGACATCGCGCCGGCCTTGGCGACCCCCAATCCAACTTGGATTATCCCAGCGACAACTACGGCCAATAGAAAGGCTTCGAAAGATCCCAAACTGACAATTTGCGCTGCGACGACCGCTGCCAAACCGGCTGCCGGTCCGCTGACACTGGTGTGTGAACCACTCAAAAAGCCGACAACAATTCCACCAATGACACCAGCGACAAGACCAGAAGCTAGTGGAGCCCCAGACGCCAAGGCAATTCCCAAACAAAGCGGCAACGCGACCAAAAAGACAACGATTGAGGCCACGAAGTCATCCCTCAATCCGGACACAAACCCTACTTCTGCTTCAGCCAATTCAGTTGTCGAGTTCGTACTCATATCTTATCCAATACGCAAAGCTCTGTTGATGTTTGATGAACACAATGCCCATAGTAAGGGCTGTTGAAAACGCTCAGTCAGCTTGCCGATTGAGCAACAGGAAATTGCAATGGCAACATTTTCAGCGCAGAGTTATAGCCAGACCAAACCAGGTCTGGCCCAAAATGCGATCTAAATCAAAAGAGGAGCACGTAGCGAATTCGCTAGGCGATGACCCATCGGCAAACGTCGGTCAAGCTTACGAAGCTTGCGCATTTCTTCGAAACGAATCGAGCGAAAAACACGCGACGTTTGTCGAGGCGGCGAAAATAATTGGCTTATAGTAGAACGAACTACCAATTCGATTTCCGGCGATTCCGATTCTTCTTGAAGTGGCATATCAACCTCGAAAACCGAAGCCAAAATTGCATCAGCACTCTGAGGTGGGCCCATAATAGCCACGGCACAACACACTAATGAAACCCATAAAAGCCGCATCACCATCTGACGGGTTGCAGTTTTAAAACTAAATTGCTTGTGTGCCATCGGCAATCCGAAAAAAACCTAGAACCAAAATACTTTAGAGGAGAGTATACCTACAACTACAGCAAATTAACAATCAAATGGGTGACCTGCCTGTCCTGGTCGCCAGGTTGGTTTTGGTCTGGTCGGCAGCTTTTGTATGGCTCCGCGCGTTAGTTTGAACGTTTTCAAAGCAAGAACTACCGTCGGCGCTTCGCTGCCCATGGTCAACGATCTGCTGGGACAGACAATAACGAGACTTACAAGTTATTCGCCTAATAGATTCGATTGGATGAAAATAACGTCTTCGAAATTTTCGAAGCTCAACAACTGTGGTGCTTGTCCGGGTTCGGTTTCCAAGACCATTCCGGTGATCTTCCATTCCTCTCCATGACGTCGCACCATCCACGAGAGTGTCGAGGCAACGGCCTGGCCATCGACACTATCGGTAACATAGCAATCGACAAAAGCTAGGTCACGAATATTTGTTGCGTAACGAGGTGCGGCATATTCGTATTTAGCCGATTGACCACCAGGAGCTTCCAACGAAACTTTTGCGTTTCGGAAGTTCATAGCTGCAGCAGTTGAAAGCAATTTTTCCGCCTCAAGTTTGTCATTCGCCATCAGCGAATCGACGTAGAAACGAACAGTACCTTCCGGCGTCTTTAACTGGACGTCCGAACTGTCACCGATTGCAGGCGAACTTTCGCCAATGGTAGTTGGTACAGCGCTAGAACTCTTTTCGACCGGGATTTCTTTGGTGCGCAGACCTTCCGTGTCGGAATTGCAGCCAACATTCAAGACTAACGCGACGAAAAATGAGAGTGCCGCGAATGAAAAAAAGCGTATGTTTGTTGTCTTCATGACAGCAAGCCTCGATCGAATGGAAAAACCGTTTCGAAATCAAACTAATACTGCCGTATGTTTGGCAATTTTGGCGAGATGCGTCAAGGCGAATCGACAAGCGATAGCAAGCGATATCCGAGAGCATTTTGCCGACAATTCAATCGCTTGCCTTTAGCAATTACCACGGAGACACGATCGTAACCTAATCTAAATATGTGTTTCAGTTGGTAAGAAATGTCGATTAGTGGGCCTTAGCAAGTCGTCGGGAATTGATTCTAGTCAAACTTTCCCTCAAATTACTTGACTGCCATCAACGCTATTGCTAGCGTGGTCCGGTTCGCATTTCATGCGAATCAGCGATTCGTTTCGGAAACGGGCTGAAACCTATATTCTCGGAGTCAACCATGTCAGAGTCCCAAGGCAATCGTGCCGTGTTCATTGGGTGTTTTATTGCTTTGATTACTACGGCGTTTGCGTTTATCACGCGGGCTTTCATGATTAACACGCCCGAAATGTGGCCAGCTGATTTTGGACTCGACAAGGTACAAGCACAAACACTGTTCGGCCATGGTATATGGCCTTTTGCGGTAAGTATCATTCTTTTCAGTCTTGTGATCGACCGAATTGGCTATCGCGTCGCAATGATTTTCAGTTTCGTATGCTACGCGGCTTATGCTGCCTTGGCTCTGTACGCTTACAGCATCGTGAAAGCTACTGGGTTGGAAGGCGAGGCATTGAGGACTGCACAAGGCGAAGGCCTTCGTTACCTCACGTATGGTTCGATCATTTTGGGCCTCGGGAACGGAACGGTTGAAGCGTTCATTAATCCACTAGTCGCCACAATGTTTAGTGATGCGAAAACAAAATGGCTTAATATTTTGCACGCGGGTTGGCCAGGAGGACTTGTATTGGGCGGCCTAATTACCTTGGGACTAGGTAGCCGCGCGGCCGACGATTGGCGTTTGCTCATTTATATTATTGCGATTCCGGCAGTCATCTATTTGTTAATGCTCTTGGTCGTTAAGTTTCCTGTTAGCGAACGCGTTGCTGGTGGTGCTACCTACCGCGAGATGTTAGGTGAATTCGGCATGTTCGGTGCGGCGATTGCTGGTTTTTTGATCATCAAGCAAATTGCTGACGTCGCGAAACTCGACAAAATGGAATTTGTGGGAGGGCCGCAAAACGCTCAGTACATCGTTTATGGATT
>JAHEAM010000264.1 GCA_024642765.1 Planctomycetaceae bacterium | reverse complement strand
CGCTTACTGTTGGGCTCTGTCGCAGAACGCGTCGTCAGACTGGCTCCCTGTCCCGTACTCGTACTTCGGGAACCACATCCGTCGTAATTCGGACGTTCCTATAGGCCAGTTTGATAGTTTGAGGAGAGTCTCGGATGGAAACCATTTTCGATCGCATCGGAGGAACACCCGGTGTTCAAAAGCTAGTCGGCGATTTCTATCACCGCGTACTGGCAGATCCATTGTTGAGCCCATTTTTTGCTTACACTTCAATTGAAAAATTAAAGACAATGCAGGTCGCATTTTTTACGATCGCGATGGGTGGGCCTGTGCCTGAAATGTCCATTTCAATCTATGAGGCGCATAAGAACCGAGGCATTCTCAGGAAACACTTAACTCGATTCGTCGAACATCTAATGGCGACGTTGGAACAACACGGTTTTTCCGAAGAAGATGCACATCGCGTTTATGAGCGAATTGCAACATATGCTGATGAAATTTTGGGAGATGCCTCCGTCGATGGTTAGGAAATTATGACCAAAACTACCAATATCCTCAATGTCGTTTGTCCAAAGTGTCAGGCAGTTAATCGAGTTCCAGATGCGAGAATTGCTGATTCGCCGGTTTGTGGTCATTGCTCAACGGCCTTGATACCCGCGACACCTATTGAACTGAACGAACATTCGTTTGCAAAGTTTATTGCGCGGACATCGCTACCAATAATTGTGGATTTCTGGGCACCCTGGTGTCAGCCCTGCCGAATGATGGCGCCAGAATTTGCTGCGGCAGCGCGTGCACTAGGTACTGCAGTCGTGCTGGCAAAGCTCAATACCGAAGAAGCATCTTCGGTCGCGAACCAATTTCAAATCCAAGGCATCCCGTGCTTGATCGCCTTTCGAAACGGAAGAGAGGTCGCCCGTAAGTCTGGACTAATGCGTGCCCAGCAAATTGAACAATGGGCACAAACGTTTTAGGCGTCAATTACCGAAACCTTTCAGGCTTGCAATTAATAGGATCATCTTCATATGAATAAAACCGAAGTCCTTGTTCGCTTGCGTGGACTGCACGAAGAACTCGCTCGAATTAACGAAGATCTCAAGGCCACTGATGACGTTGACGACAAAACGATCGACGCCTTGGGCCAATTAGTCTCCGATATTAGCGAAGCGATGGACAAAACGTTTTCAGAAAACACTTCGCCGGGCAAAATCCAAGATGGTCTTTCAGAACGCATTTTAACGTTTGAGTCGCGCCATCCGCGTATCACAAAGTTTCTGGCCGATGCCACTGACCTACTTGGCATGCTAGGGATTTAAGCCAAGGGATTTCGGGGATCCGGGAAGGTACGGCGACTAGGTGCTTAGTGTATTTGCATGTGCAGGACGTTGCGAAACTATTGCGATCAATAAATAATTGCCTAGAACTACTCCGGCCACTTCTCAAGTCGGACGGGATTGGGCGAGGATGCATCGACGACTCGCAAGGCAACTTTTCCGCTCAACACGAGTTCGAACAATTCGTCTAACAATGGGCCACGCCAGCCAGTCACCAAAGAAGGCGTCGTGTCGTCGACGGGTTGCCCCATTTTCCAGGCTGCCAAATTCCGAATGTCTTGAGCCGTCGCAACCAAGCCAGGTGCAATCTCTTTCTCGTGGCATACCAAATTCAAGCTGGTCGTCAGAAACTGTCCCAAAATTCCAATGCTTGGCGACGGCGCCGCCGGAATCCTGTCTGGCAACGATAAATCGGGCAGAGCCAAAGTGGCTTCAATAACCTCCGAAATTGCGGGGAGTAGTTTGGCGTTGACGCGTTGAGTCAAGCCACGAATGGCTGTCAAACGACTCAACGTCGAGTCTCCGCGTTTGGCAATTTCCAGCAACAGATCGTCTGGCAACACCCGCCGCGGCGAACGCTCGCGTTCCTTCGCAGCAGCCTCTCTCCAAATGAACAGATCACGGACAATCCCAAGTTCCCGACGACTTAACTTCGACAAACCGGCCAATCGCTGCCATTGCGGTTCACCTTCGACTGCCTCCAATCGTGATTGCCAAGCATCGATTTCATCAAGATACCAATCGCGGCGATTGTGTTTGACCAACTGACGGTTCAAAGCAGTGTACAGCGGCAACAGAAACTCGACATCTTGCAATGCATATTGAATTTGCTTTTTTGCAAGCGGTCGCATCCGCCAGTCGGTTCGCGTTTCGCCTTTGTTAAGTCGCTTGCCCAAAATCTTATGCACGAGCGAACCATAAGCGGCTGGATATTCGTGCCCCACAAACGCAGCCATAATCTGTAGATCGACCAGTTGCTTGGGCCGCTTTCCCATCTCGCGAAAACAAAACAGGAATTCCTCCCGAGCTGCATGGGCAATAGTCGTCTCAACACGATTGCAAACCAGATCCCAAAAGGGCCGAATGTCACTGATGGCAATGGTATCAATAATCGCCAAAGAATCAGGCGTGGCAACCTGCAACAAACAAAGTTGTGGACGGTAGCGATTCTCCGAAACGAATTCAGTGTCAAAACCGATAATCGGACTTGAAGCTATCTGATTGCAATAGGCAACCAGTTGTCGGTCGTCAGAAATGTGTTCAAATTCGATTTCGGGCATTCAATGCGAGTGCGTTCAATGATGGAAAAGTGAAGTGTTCAGTTCAGGTAACCTAACGGCGAATTGGCGTCTTGAAAAGTCGCCTAGATGCCCAAACTATGCTCGAGCGGCAGCAACCTGGGAAAAAACGCAACTGAGCCGGCTGCAAAATTCGAAACTGCTTGTCTGAAAGGACTTGATCTTTGATTCCTGAATTCTTGGTGAGCGTGCGTTCGCCAGACGAAATCAACGCGAAATGGCTGTCGAAGGTTGGTATTATCGACCTGAAGGAACCACGGCATGGCGGATTATCGCCTGTGACAGTGGAAAAAGCGAATCGAATCGTTGGAGCGATTCGAGCGATCGATCGAACGGCTAGGATCAGTATGGCATTGGGTGAGTTGAACGCTTTTGATGTAACGCTATTTCGCCTGCACCTTGAAAATTGTAACTTCGCGAAAATTGGTTTGGCAGGAATGCGACGCCGGCCAAACTGGTGCCAAATGTGGCGAAAGCAATTCTTGGATCAATTGCCTCTGGGTGTTCAACCGGTCGCAGTTGGCTACGCGGATTATCAGGCGTGTGATGCACCGGAGCCCGAAGTCGTCATTCAAGCCGCGTCCGATTGCGGTGTACGCTATTTGTTAATTGATACCTTTTCGAAAGCAAACGGAAGCTCGCTTGAGCAGCTGTCGCTATCGCGAATCATCGCAATCAAAGAAATCGCAAAACGCCTGGGAATTCGTTTAGCGATTGCCGGTTCTATTGGCAAAAAAGAACTCCCGCAATTGGTCAACCTCTGGCCAGACGTTATTGCGGTTCGAGGCGCAGTCACATCCGGTTCACGCGGCGACGCAATCTGCACCAACAGGATAGTCTCATTTATGGAATTAATTCAAGAGACTTTTGCGCTCAATTGTTCAAACCAATTGGGTACGAGTTCAATTGGTAATCCAACAACGGTTGTCGCCAACCCTTCACTAAGATGCAACCAATCGGGTCCGTCTTGAAACCCAAACGCTCCCGACTTTCCTGCCCATTGGTCGGAATCGAGATAGTCTTGCAAATCTGTATCCGAAAGCAAGTCCATCCGCAATCGAGCAATCGCGATGTCTTGGATGAACTCGCGTGTTGCGACATCCCATACACAAATGCCCGTCAGGCAACGATGTTCCCGTCCACTTAGAAGACGCAGCATGCGCTCTGCGTCGTACTCATCACGCGGCTTCCCAAGAATTTGGCCATCGACTTCGGCGATCGTGTCGGCGGTCAAGATCGTGCCCGTTTTGAAGCTCGATTTGTTACTTTGAATTTGTTTGGCAATGTCATTGGCTTTATTGACAGCCCATTGAACCACCATTTCGCTGGGCGAACAGCCCGAGCACAGCCCGCCCTCGACGCTCGGGTCCGGAATCATCACTTCAAATTCATAGCCGGCGTCTCGCAACAATTCTTGCCGTCGCGACGATTGGCTTCCAAGAATCAGTGGCAGTGCAAACGGAATCATAGCGTTTTATTGATTCTCCAAAGTTATCTAAGAGGCACCTGTTTATCGAAACATCATGTTAGAATAAGTTCTTTCATTTGTCTTTGTCTTGAGTTGCTGTAATGTCCAGGCCGGTTTCTGTTTTGTTCGAAGATAACCATCTATTGGTACTCGACAAGCCGGCGTTGGTTGCAACGATGGGAGTTGACGCCGATCGAAACAGCTTGATAAATCAGGCCAAGGACTATCTTCGGCACAAATATCAAAAGCCCGGCAATGTTTACCTGGGAGTTGTGAGTCGACTCGATTCACATGTCAGTGGCGTGGTCGTTTTTGCTCGAACCAGCAAGGCAGCGGCACGTTTAACGCAGCAATTCGCTAGTCGGTCAGTAACAAAGTTCTATTGGGCAATTGTACCCGGCAATTCAAGAATCGCCCCCAACGCCGATTGGTGCCACTTTGTCTACAAAGATGACCACGCCAAACGAATGTTCGCGCTCCAAAAGCCAGATAAGTCCCGAGACACTCAAGAGGCAAGACTTCGATTTCGAACGCTCGCAAACGATGGCAAACGTCGTTTGCTGGAAATTCAATTGTTGACGGGTCGAAAACACCAGATTCGAACTCAGTTCGCTTTCGAAAACGCACCGATTATCGGCGATCGAAAGTACGGTAGCTCGATTCCATTCCCGCATGGCATTGCGCTACACAGTCGATCGTTAGAATTGGAACATCCTACTACCAAGGCCTTGATGAAATTCGATGCTTTTCCACCAAAATACTGGAATATTGAGCAATTTTCGCTATAAATAAGTAGGTTCTTGTGTCGTATCCCTACATCGTATTCTTGTCATTGCCCCCGAACGAATGTCGAGGGCTCGTTGGCAGGCCTCCCTTAGGATGCAGTTTAGAACTAAAATAGGCTGATTCTCGCGGAATTCACGCCCCACTTCCGAAATCAATTGTATGAGCGTTGTACGCAACAAATTCAGGGAAGCTGCTCTCACGAGCGGTTTGGTAAGCGAAGCTCAAGTAGCTGCGTTGCTCAAATCATTGCCACCTGAAACAAGCGATAAAGAAATCGCGAAAAAGTTCGTCGAATCGCAATTATTGACGGCCTACCAAGTCGATCAACTTTTGACAGGTCGAACGAAACTAAGCTTGGGGCCCTATCTGATTACCGATTGGATCGGCCAAGGCGGCATGGGGCAAGTCTTCAAAGCCGTGCATAATATGTTGGGACGCGAGTGCGCTGTTAAGGTCCTACCGCTCAGCAAGACGACTCCCGAGGCGATCGAGAATTTTCGCCGCGAGATTCGAGCGCAGGCAAGATTGGATCACGTGAATTTGGTTCGTGCCTTTGACGCTGGCGAAGACGGAAATGTACATTATTTGGTTGTCGAGTACGTGCCTGGAACCGATTTGCGACGGCTTGTCAAAAGCAAACGCCATCTTACGGTACAGCACGCGGCTAGCGTTATCCGACAATCGGCGATGGGACTGCAGCACGCTCATGAACGAAATTTGATTCATCGTGACATTAAACCTGGTAACATCTTGGTCACGCCCGATGGCGTTGCAAAACTCTCTGACCTCGGCCTGGCGTTCTGTCTGACGGATAGTGACGATCCGCGTTTGGGTAAGATTGTTGGCACAGCAGACTACCTATCGCCAGAACAAATCAAATCGCCGCGCGAGGTCACGGAGGTTAGTGATATTTATTCGCTGGGATGCACGTTGTACTACGCCGTGACGGGAAAGG
>JAHEAM010000263.1 GCA_024642765.1 Planctomycetaceae bacterium | reverse complement strand
AAGCGTCGATGGGCGAGCGAATACGGGAAGGGTCGTCCGTTTGCGGTACGGCAACGGATTTCAATGGTTGCAATGACCACCAATCGTAACCCGCTCGATTGTCCGTCGAGAATTGCCAACGCGCTATAGGTTCGAAGTCTGTGGGAGCACCTTGGCTCAACCAATCTCGAAATGTTTGCTTCTCATCGTCAGACAGAGGCTCATCGGGTGGCATCTCGTCATCGCGAATCACGGCCCACAAGGGACTTTCCTCAAGCTTTCCTGCGTTGCGTAGTTCGTTAACCAGCACGGACGGTCGCGACAGATCGATTTCGCTTTCAGGTGTATCGCCCGAATGACACGAGAGACAGCGCGACGCGATCAAACCAGCGATTTCCGATTGGCTATTCGCTTTTTCAGAATCCGTATCTTGTTGCATGCGGGCAAGATAGGGCGTGTTATTTGGAGACGCAATCGCCGCACCCAAAAAACAAAACACGCTTGTGAAGAAACCCAAGCCGATGAATCTCGCTTGCCATGACATGTTCAACACCTTTAAACCAACTCGTTGGAAGTATGAAGTATGGAAGGGTACTATTGAAGTATCAATATGTTCACCAAAAGTATTGGGTATATCACGGATTGAACCAACGAAGTTTTTGTTGAATTGTTTCCTGGATTTTCAATTGTCGGGCGTGTCCTTTGCAGCATTTTGGATATCGTTCTTCGTGAAGACGATCACTTCTTGGGGGGTGCTATTGAACGTAAACGGCTCGATTCCTGGCAGCAACAACAGTCGATTCTCGCGGATTTCGTTGCGTCCCGCTTTGTGGAATCGAATGGGACTGCGTGCCGTTTGAAAAATCGTATTTCCTTCCACCAAGATTTCCGTGCTGCCTTCGTCCATAAAAATACCGTTGCTTTCCGCACGGCCCGCGTTAATTGGAATATTGTGAATTCGGTTGCCGGTTAATGCCGTTCCAGACTGTCGACCCAGGGTGTAAATGCCCGCACCGTCGGAAAGAATTTGCATGACGTGATCGATTTCGTTGTCGCGGATTTGATTGCCAAAGCAGCCTGAGGGTTGATCATCCCACCGCCAACCGACCGAGACTCCAGAATAGGGCAGCTCGCTCACATTGCAGTTTTTGATAGTCGTGTTGTTTGCGATGCCGATCCAAATCCCGACACTTCCGAATAAGATCTGCCCGCAACGTTTTATCGTACAACCGTCCACAGAATTGTGGTGGCAAGACTCATCCCGGCTCTCGATTTTTGGCCGTGTCACAGTCTCTCCGATCATGATGCCGCACCCGCCAACATCGTTGATCGTACAAGCGTTGATTTCAAAATGGTCGGTTTGCCGATCTAAGTAAATCGCACCACCACCGATTTGGCTTAGGTGACAATTGAAAATCTTACAGTTCTCGGCATTCGTACTTGTGATGGCGGCTGCGACTCGGGAATGGCCCGATTCGGTTGTTGGGTCGGATTGGGACGCCGCGTTTTCTGGCGTGCGGCGCGTTTCAAAAAAACTCGCTTGAATGCCCGCGTATCCGGTACTCGGTATTGCGCAGAGTGTATGGCGAAACTGAAGGCCCTCAAAACGCAGTCCCGAGACAGGATTCTCGGGCGTTCCTTCGATTCGAATCAGCTCCTGCAAACGAGGTACGATAACCTGGTTGGATTTCGGTGGTTCATTGTCATCGAAATTGGCGAAGACCTTTCGGGTTTCGAGCTCACAAAAAAACTCGCCTTTTGCATCCAACAACTCGCGAGCGTTTTCGACAAAGAACCTTGGGTTGGCTTCAAAACCATCGATGCGAAAGAAGTCATGTTGAGCACCGACACGATTGGCGAGCTTCACCGTGTGGGACGTTGCATCTCGTTCCGAAATCAAGATTCGTGACATGGACCAATCATGAAGAAGTGCAATCTCTGCACCGACCATTGATCCGGACGGTTGCCATTGATTAGGGTCGAATTGAAATGACGTGCGGTGGTCTTCGCCGGCGGCTGTGACTCGAAAGTATCCTTCGTTTGGTGTTCGCGCGCGATGCAGCGTTTCGTCGGCATAAAACAGTTGTCGAATAGTTTCCGGCGCAGGCAGTTCTCGAGGCAAATCCGCAACCCAACGACCGACGCGATCGCGCTCCCATTTGCTGATTGGAATTCCACCGCTCACGATAACCACTTCGTTTGCAGCGGCTGAATAGGCGATCGAATATTTCGGCGACGGTGCATCCTGATAGGAAAACACCAGCGACTCGTCCAGAAAATAGGTTCCGGAATGAACCACCACGCGAACATCTGTATTCAATCCCGCAGCAATCAGCTGTCGCACATGATTTTTCGCAGCGATCAAAGAAGCGAACGGCGAGTCCTGAGTCCCTTGGTTGCTGTCGTTGCCGTCCGCAGCAACATGCAGGGTCACTTCCTGAATCAATGTCGCTTCGATCGGAATTGTCGACAAGATGATAATGAATACCGTGAGTAGTTTCGTTAGTTTCATATCGTTATCTCACCTTCAAAAAACAAAACGGCCCGGCCGGCGATCTTGACGCGACCACTAGAGTTCTCGCAAAACAATTCTCCGCCGCGCGCTGAAATTTGGCGCGCGAGAAGACGATCCCTACGAAGCCTGTCAGACCAATAGGGAATCAAAGCACAATGTGCCGAACCGGTCACGGGATCTTCGTTGATGCCAACACGTGGAGCAAAAAATCTAGACACAAAATCGCTATTCTCGCCGGGGGCAGTAACAATCACGCCTCGGCATTCCACTTGGGAAAGCGCATTGAAATTCGGACTTATCCGGTGCACATCCAGCTCGTTGTTTAGCACTAACATGAAGTCTTCGTTTGCAAGGAACACCGCCTCGGGATCGATTCCAATTGCATCGCAAAGACCGCTGGGTGCCGTTCGCTGTTGCGTTTCACGCGCAGGAAAGTCCAATTCGAAGAGGCCGTCATTGATTTTCGACACTTTCAGTTGACCGCTTTTTCGGGTGTGAAAAACTATCTCTTTGCTTGAGTGGCCTCGGCATTCAAACAAAACATAGCTACTGGCTAAAGTTGCGTGCCCGCACAATGCGACCTCGGTGACGGGTGTGAGCCAACGGATTTCATACTCGTGGTCGCTGTTTGCCTTTACCAAAAACGCGGTCTCTGACAAATTGTTTTCTGCGGCGATCGCTTGCAGCGTTTCGTCGTCCAGCCACGAGTCCAAAATACAAACGGCGGCAGGGTTCCCACCAAAAATCTTCGACGCAAACGCATCCACTTGGTAGATCGGTATTTTCAATTTGTCCATTTCGTATTAAGTCGCGTTGATAACCCACACCATTGTAACGAAAACCAAATCGCGCCACTGTAAACAAGAGCCGTAGCCAGACGCAAAAAAGACAATCCATTCGGCTTAACTAACGGGTCCGTAACGGCTTGGCCAAAATTCGAACTCACGAGTATTTTTTTTGGGCAATGTTTTGGTCGGTCAAAACGACAAACAAAGATTCGATAACTAGCCATTGGGATTGTCCTTACGTAGCATTCCTTTCCTTTTGCGATTTCTCACAAACTTTTTCGACGTTTCGAATTGACTTCCCTGAATCTCCAGCCCACAATCTCCTGATTCTCGTTGATGAAATTCCTTTTTGTACTTTAAGAATCCGACCCTCCTCTCAGCATCAGCTTAATCATGAAACAACTGAACAAAGTTCTTGCGCCCATTGTCTTTTGCCTCGGCGTCGCGCTCATTGGCTTTTATTACTACGCCGGCCGCACCCCAGACCGAACGGCAGCGATCGAGCGACCGGCCGTTAACGCGCCAATCATTTTTACACCGGACCCAGTAATCGAAGCGATGATCGCGCTCGCCGAAATCAAAGAGGATGATTTTGTTTTAGATTTGGGTTGTGGGGATGGCCGAATCCTGATTACTGCTGCTGCGAAAACCGGTTGCAAAGGAGTCGGTTACGATCTCGACCCCGAACTTGTCGAAAAGTCCAGACAGAATGCGATCGATCAAGGCGTCGATCACCTTGTGACGTTTGAAGTCCAGGACATTCTCACGCTCGATATGAGCCACGCGTCCGTCATTATGATGTACCTGTTGCCCCAGCTACAAAAAGAAATGATTCCTCAGTTTCAAAAGATGAAGCCGGGCTCAAGACTCGTTTCGCATGACAGTGGAATTGGCGACATTCACGACCTGCCGCCTGAAAAGAAAACGGAATTGAAACTTGGCGAATCCGACATCCATTTTGTTTATCGATGGACAGTCCCGCTCCAAGTCCCCGACGCGAATTGAACTCGGGGACGAGCAAGAGCAATGGCAGCTCAAAGCTGGCAAACCCAAAGAGAGGAATTCGGCGGCGCGAACACTTACCAGGCCGGAGGCTCTCAACACCGTCAATTTTTGTATCGGCCTCTGGCCTGAAGTTGGAATTCCTAGTAGCCAAGTAGGGTTTGTGAAGCGGGCGTTTTTTGAATTGCTTTGGTACACCTTGTTTAGCTTGGTCAAGAATCACGATGCCGATCTCATTCGACACGTCTGCGAAGCACGCCAATCGATGCACTGATTAACCTTTGAATTACAGCGTGATGTTGTGTTACACGGGCTGGGTTGATGCGGCGCTATCTAGTCGAGTGATAGACGTTTTTTTCTATGGGTCAGTTCTGCAAGCTCGCCCGCTTCAAACACCCTACGTTTGCTCGTCGTCGGATTTCTCGAGTCCGTATTCTTTGAGTTTTTTGTAGAGTGTGTTGCGGTTCATGCCGAGGCGTTTGGCAGCTTTGGTTTGGATGCCGTTGGTGGCTGCGAGGACTTGGCCCAAGAGTTCTTTTTCAACACTATTTACAATTTTTTCGTGCAAGTCTGTAGCGTCGCGGGGGGCTTTCGAAATTCCACTAAACACAAATTCGCGGATCAACGACTGGTCATCCGTTGGGCGAAAGACGGCCGCCTGTGCAGCTTGGGCGTCTCCTGTAATACATTGGGGCAATAAGTCCATCGAAAGCATGTTCGAATCGGCCAAGACCACGGCGCGTTCAACGTAGTTTTGCAGCTCGCGAACATTTCCCGGCCAAGTGTACTCCAGCATCTTCCGCAAGGCAGCTGGTTCAACATCCGAAACAACTCGATCGTTCGACTGGCTATACATTTGCAAAAAATGTCGGACCAACAATTCGATGTCGTGCCCTCGGCGCCGCAGCGGCGGCAGTTGAATCGGCAAGACGTTGAGCCGCCAAAACAAATCCTCGCGAAAGCGACCTTCGGCAATTTCTTTCGTCAGATCGCAATTGCTGGCGGCGATCACGCGAACGTCGACTTCGATCGAACTCGAATCACCAACTCGTTCGAACTCGCGCTCTTGTAAAACGCGCAACAATTTCACTTGCAGCGTCGTGCTCGTGGAATTGATTTCGTCCAGAAAAATCGTGCCGCCCGTCGCGGCCTCGAACCTGCCCGTTCGATCGCGCATCGCATCGGTAAAACTGCCTTTCACGTGTCCGAACAATTCGCTATCTAGCAGCGTCTCCGGAAGTGCCCCGCAATTGACGCGAACGAATGGGCCCGTGTTTCGCGGACTCAAATGGTGGAGCGCGCCAGCGATGAGTTCTTTGCCTGTTCCCGTTTCGCCAAGTAACAACACCGATGCGTTTGAAACCGCAGCCTTCGCCGTCAGTCGATAGACCTCGCGCATTGGTGAGCTTTCACCGATCAGGCCAAATTCAGAGGGATCCATAACGTTCGTTGCTTGCATAGCGTCAGAGTATACTAAATTGCCAACTCTTCAAATCACGCTAAGGTAAACTGGTCGTACTGCGAGCGCATAAAAAAAG
>JAHEAM010000262.1:3951-5829 GCA_024642765.1 Planctomycetaceae bacterium | reverse complement strand
GTCAATGTAAAGACAAAAGTCCCTGTCGGCTGTGTACCATCGGCATTAACCAAACGACTTAGGTAACTGATAATTTCTTCTTCACTATTTCCGAATTCTGTCGTTGTGCCGAGCATTGTGCACAGCAAATAATTGACGCCTTGACTCGGCGAACCATTAACACCACCGTTTGGCCCCCAAGAAAAACGACTGCTAAATCCCATGGTCGGCGCAAATTCAAAAGGCACATCTGGAATCCGACTGGCAAGACCTTGAAATAGCGGATCGTCTTTGACTTTTGCAAAGGCTTTGTCCTTGGCCGTCTCGGCGCGATATACCCAACCAGTTTTGATCGCTCGCATCAGCCAGTCGCTGGCAAGTTTCGAATCGTTGTTGACGGCATAGGCGCGGGCCAACTGATAATTAACAGCGACCTGTCCAGGATTTTCTTTGGACATTGCTTCGAGCGTGGTAATCGCACCGCTTGCTACTCCAACGTCGATATCCTTCACGGCTTGCAAATATTTTTCGTTTTGCTCGCCGACAAAGGGTCGCGTCAACAAGTCCTTCGCGTCGCGGCGATAGTAGTGATTTGCTTCGAGTGTCAAATAGACTTCTTGGTCTGCCAAAACCTGTAACGCGTAATATGTCATTGCGGTGATCGCGGCAGGCCCCCGCAGGACCTTGAGCATATCGTTGACCTCGGGGCCGCCTTCGGCTTTGACCCGAGTCTGAATTGCCTGCGTATGCTCGGGAACATTGACTGCCGTTGGAAATCCAGTTGAATATATAACGCAATCAATTTGGCTGGCGAGTTTGTCGTCGTTAATATGCTTTATGATTGGCTCAAGGATTTTGTTGCGAAAGGTCTTGTAGTCAGTAACAACACTGTCTGGAACGTCATCCAGATACATTACGTTGGAGGCAGGAATCTGTCGCAGGGCAATGTAGTGATTGGCAATTAGAATCGAACTCGGATCATTCTTGTTGATAACAACCAAGACATTTTCGGGTCCACCACCGGCTAATGCCACAACTGCTGTGAACTGCAAAAAACAACTAGCCATCGCAGCGAACGAAAAAAATTGTCGTCTCATGGAACGCGTCATGGAAATTCCCATTCGATTTTAGACTTGTGAGTGTACAGCCGGATTGAAAATGGGCTGCACTAAATAGCATTATAGCGAAGTTGGCCGAACCGTTGGCGACAGCTCAGAAGTTCGCACAGTAAATAGCACTGTAATTAGAATGCGGCGCCGAAAGAGTGACGCTCAACAGTGCACATTCATTGCCGACGCAGTTGGAGACAAGCATTCTCCAGTAGCATTTAGTCGCTGCCCGAGTATCCAAAACGTATAGCACGTACGTCCCAAAAGACTTGGATATTCTACCGCACGCGGCAGCGGAAACGAATCAAACCGCCTTGGCCTACAGGCAGAGACTCAGTAATCTTCCACGACAGAACGAGAGAGTTCCCATCGTTTTGTTCAGCAATGAAAACGGCTTCTTTCGAGCATTCCGCCGATTCGGGGACGTATTCCAAACGCGTTGTCAAGTTATCGATGATAGTAACTTTATTGATGATTGTCGCACCGACGTTGTCGAAGCGAATGGAAAACTCGACTTCTTCACCGGGCTCAGCAGAAATCTTCGATGCAACTTTGCAAAGGCGTAGTTGTGACTTATTCTCGGACTCGACGGTTCTGATTTCTTGAACTCGCAACGGATCACGAGTGATCACAGGTTGAACATCGCGCTCGGCGACTTGCAATCCCTTGATGTCTTCCCAAATCCCAGCGGCTTGCATTCCTAAGCTGAGCCGTGCGCCTTCGCTGGATCGGTGTTTGCCAAGTCGCATTAACTGAAGATTTTCGAAGGGCTCGTAACCCTGGCGAAAGC
>JAHEAM010000262.1:0-3941 GCA_024642765.1 Planctomycetaceae bacterium | reverse complement strand
GCCAGAGGGAACCAGTAGGCTCTCGGCCAACACTCCACGCGTTTCGTCTATGAAACTGCCAGCTCGCGTCGCGCCTTTATTGCCTTGAATTTGAACTTGTTGCATCGTTGTTGAGGACAACTCGGTAGCTTTTGCCAAGTTCAGTTCTTGGCGATCACGCACCGATGAGACTTTCGCCGTGTCTGTCGTTGTGACGGTTTGCGACAGGCGACGAACGGCCGCAAATCTTGGCGAGTATATACAAACGCGATTGCTCGATGTGATTTTTGTATGGCCCTCGACGTTCTCGAAGTGCCCAATGGTATCTTCCAAATCGAGCCCCACGATCGAACCATCTTTGCTAATTGCAACAGGCAGATTGCGATCATCGCCATCACACAGATATTCATCGCGACTGGGCGCAACGGAATTGCATTCGATCGCCGCCTCGTTCGACCACATTGGTACATCGCAGCTAAAGCCTTGCCATTGCTGCGAACCGCAACCACAGTTTGGATCGCCGCAGCCAGAATGACCTTCTTGGCGTTTGTTTGGTGTTGAAGTGGGGCGTATCATGTTCGTTCCCGCAGACACCAAGGGACCCATCGCGGAGTTCCCAAAAGAAACTTGCTCGATGCCTTTGCAACGATCTTCAATATCGCGCGAGTAGTTTTCTGGAAACAACGTTAACGGAATGCCACTGTAGGCATAAGCGGCATTCATCTCGTCCTGGCTAGGAATCCTAGAACCCAATCGCACGATTGCCATCGGGCGCCCGAGCCTTTCTGCAGTTCGAAGCGGATCATCGTTTTCGCCAACGTCCAAATACGGTTGATCGTTTTGCATTTGGCGGTAGGGCAGGGCAGTGTCAGGATTTTCTAGATAGATCACCTTGATCACCATTCGCCCGGCGGCAGCTGCGCGGAGGTCTTCTTCAGCCAATACGACATTGATTGGGAAACGCGTTTCAAGTCCAGCAGGTGGATTTAGTTGATTCACCAATTCGATCGACGGAAAAACAACCGCGCTATCTGTGCGTGGAATGTTGGATACTCGAAATCGATAAACAGGGCCAATCGAAAGGCCTAAGGTTGGATTAACATATGCGGCATCCTCGAAAACCCCTTGATTCCAGACCGACACAACCGCGGTCTCGGGTACAATCAGTCTTACAGGCTGGACTTTTGAAATCCAATTTGGATTAGCCAACAAGGATTGAAAGGCAAGTTCACCAGGTGCAGCGTTCGCGTTAAAAAAGTAATATCTGGGATTTTGCTGAGCCAACACCCACTGCGGTTGCACGCAAGCGACCAAAGCCGCGAGTGCTGACACAAACACAACCAACTCGCGAATTCGAATTGTAATTGTTGTGACGTTCATAAGCTGCCAATCTGGTTTAGTTCTTACAAGTTTCTAGCGTCAGCCAATCCGGTGAGTCGTCGGCTTTCAAAACCTCTCCCCTTTTCAAACATCACAAGAAGGTTTGTGAAAAAACGAGCCGCGAAGCTGGGGAGCTCGACGCGGCCCGTCATTTTGCACTTACTCAAACCTTTTTTGTTAGAAAAGAAATCCCATGTCGTCTCGATTACATTCTGTATTTGGAGAACAACATGTTCATTCGCCCACTAGCGTCGCAAACGATTCAACAAGCCGCTGGGTGGATTGCAGTCCTCAGGCAATTGGCCTTGAACCATATCTGCTGGCGGTTGGTTGTTCGTGTGCGGTGGTCGAATCGTATTCTCTTGAATCATGACCGTGTCAGCTGGTCGCGGGTACGACAAGCCTGGTTTTTGCTTGACGTGAATGTTCACGCGTGGAGTTGGTTCCGGCAACGACATTGCGGTATGGTTATACATGTTGGTTTGTCGCAAACCGGCGGGTCCACCGAGTGGAATATGTGCAGGACCCGGCAATCCGATTTGAGTTCCACTCCAAGGCATGCCATAATTGGGACCTGTTACTCCCGAGATATACTGGCTACCACCAGGGGCCATTGGACCGCCCATTCCCATTTCACCTGGCATCATTCCGCCGTTCATGCCATCGGCCAAACGCAGATCTTTATTGCCAATTCGAACCACGGCTAAAATCGCACCGCGTCGATCGGCTTCAACCAATGGGTCGATGCCTGGATCAAGTCGAGTACTTACCAAAGTATCAACGCCAGCCAATGCCAACTCTTGGAAATCAGGATCTGGAACATAGATGACTTTCGTAACAAAGTTTCCTGAGGAAACCTGGTCGAAGTCTTCTTGTGTGAATTGAATTGGAATCGCAGAGTGAGCGAGGTAAGCCGCTGTACGATTCGATGCGGGGCCAATCTCTAGTGTTGGGTAGAGTTCAACTCCCGGGCGACCTTCGATCGCTGAAACTTTCAAGCGATAAATCGCGCCGTGCATAAAGTTTTGACGACCTGGCACAACGAGTGGTGCCGAATCGTATTGACCTGGTGACGATACGTCCCAGTTCACTTGCATGCCTTCAGGTCGATCAAACAATACTTGAACGGTCGACATGTTAGCTGCACCGTATCCTGGAGGCATTCCAGGAGTGTTACAGCCCTCAGCCCCGTTCCCCATGTATGATGCCGGAGCCAAAACGCCAGGACCAGGACCACCCACACCGGGGCCCGGTTCCATCAGCATTTGTGCTGGTGGTAAATTGTGATTGGTTGGATAACCTGTTCGAATTCCGGGAACTTGACCGAATGCAACTGAGGCCAAAGCCATCAGGGTCAAGCTCGTTGTGATACATAATTTCATCTGAATCCCCCCTAATACGGATTGAGCAACGCTGGCAAACGTAAAGTAACTGTGCCAACGCATGTGTGCAGTGACCGATGCTGCGATCTGTCGCAGGTTCATGAACTCGCATGTGACTTGAAAACTGCCATGGACCGACATCGAAAGCACTTCTAGAATGCCCGACATGAGTTTGGCGGCTGGGTCAAAGCCTCAGCGCGAGTTCATGACCCTAACGCGTACCACGCGTAATTGGTCGTTCTATATGTTCGGCGTAGCCTCACTAGAATCTTTGGAAAAATCGGCATATCCGTCTCATGAAGATCGAATTACCTTTGGCGATCACCCTGCTAGCAGCAGGAATTGCGATTTGGAATTGGATTGAACGTGATACTTCGGCCGTAAACTCAACCTCTTCCGCCCAAACCAACCACTCCAGCGCGTTGCGAATCCATCAAGCCAATGTTGCTGTCAAAAACACCAGTACTATCAAAGTCCCCGTATCGGAAATCTTCCTCGAAACGATTCGCGGGTTGCGGTATGCACCACCCATTCGCGCCGATTTGACCTTGGAAGTCGACCTATTTGGCGAATTTGTTGAATTGCAAGGAACCTACTCGCAAGCGGGGGAGGGGACGCCGAACGCAAGGCTTGATATTCGTTCGGACGATGGCCCCGAGGCGTTGGCCGTTTCACAAAGCTTCGATGGGCGGTTCTATTATTTTGTTGAAGCAACTCCGAACCATCACTCCTACAAGTATGTTGATTTATTTGAAGTCACGCGGTTGGGTGCACCGAAAGTTGACGTGGTCTCAGGTATCAAAGGCTGGTTCGGAACGGGTGGATTCGTTCCGCTGCTCGAACAACTTCAAAGCTCTTTCGATTTCGAGATCATTGCTGCCAGCGATTCATTTTCGCTGCCTTTGGAACAAGGCAAGGGCTGGGTGACACTCCGCGGCCAGTGGAATCGCGCCGCACTGAAACAATTGCTTCGCGATCAAGTCGACCCCAACTGGTTGAACGCGGAAATTCCTTGGGAACGCCTGCCCCAACAAATCCCTCACCAGGTTGAAATTACAATTGGCAGCGACGGGCGAGGAATGTTGTTTCCTCAAAAATTGGTTTGCTTTCAATACGACAGGGCAGGGCAGGGGAGTCTCGCCCCAGAAAAACTCAACCCCACGTATTCGATGAAAGTCAATTCGATCGTGCCCTTGCACG
>JAHEAM010000261.1 GCA_024642765.1 Planctomycetaceae bacterium | reverse complement strand
ACATCGCGGTTGTCAACAAATGAATAAGCCGACTCGAAAACAATGCGTCTAAATCCAACGACATCGGTCGTCGGCGTGAACGAATCTCGATCGGTTTCAATTTCGTCATTTTCTTCTTCTCCTGCTTCCATCTCATTTTCTGTTTCGAATCCGGCTGATTCCGATTGATTTGCAAACTCCAATCCCAGACCTTCACTGTCTTGAGTCGCGGGGCGCACCACCGATTCGCCAAAGGCTTGAGCCCAACAGAGGTTGGGCAAGAAAAATAAGAAACACGTGATGGAAATTGACTTGAACATCCATTTGGTCCAGCGTGAAAAGAAAAAGCGTTATCCTGCCTGACTGAAACGCCATTCCATTTTAAGTTCGACAAAATGAAGGGCATTCTGCTACTTCAATTCCAATTACGAGGAAAAAAATCTCGCATGTGATATCACGGCAATGCTATCAAGTGGAATAATACTCGTGCGCGCGATTTCAAAGAGATTGAATTTAAAGCACTAATACCTAACATGATGTAACACGTAAGCCCTTCTGAGAAACCGGCCAAAGCCTAAAACACACCTGGCCGGTCCGTTCGCGGCTAGTCGGTCAATGTTCGAAGTTTCAATTGGGCCGCCGTAACAACCCAAATGACCAAAGCCACCATCGTCAAGGAGGATGATCACTACAATAAGGGGCGCCCGCAGGTGCACTCAGCGGAAGCGCCGGACTCCAGGCCGGTCTCGAATTTTTGTAAGTCTCACCAATCTTGCCTTTGAATGCCGTTGGCGGCAGGACGGTGCGGTCGATCGGCTCTTGAACTGAAAAGGCCGGAGCCTGACTTACGACGGTAACAAAGGCCGCGGCGACCACGAGGAAGGAAAAGGATTTGATTATGAAATTGAAGTAACGCAATTGCGACGGGCTTGGGTTACTCAATGCTCGACTTTCTTTTAGGTCTGATAGAAAAGTGCGGGTACTTCGGTCAACAACCGTTTTCGGATGTCCATCTGATTCCGTTGACGGTCCAAACGAATACTTAGTAGAACTGACAAGTATTGATTCAAGGAATGACGAAAACGAGATCGCTATTCTCGATTGCGCGAAGTTCGCGTCGAAAACGTTGCGAGTGAGCAGGCATTTTTTTCGAAAAAAGAGTGCAATCGAATCGTTCGCGGTTTTATCGCGAGAATCCCTACCCCCATTTATCAATCAATCACGGATTATTGAGCTCAGGGTGGTTACAATTATTGCGTGTCGGACTCATTGGGTCGTCCCAAAAAATAAGGGCCCATTCCTACTGTTAGTTCTTTGCGACTTTGGCTTAAAAACGATGCATTGTCGCCATAAGATAATCATTCTCTAACACAAAGCTCATGTTGCTATCTATTCTTATTTGGAAACGAAAATGGAACCAACTCCAAAAAACTGGAATCGCAGAAAATTTATCGGAGTGTCTGGTGCATCACTTTCGACGATTTGGACGCTTGCGGGATCAACCACTTGGTCAAGCGAAATCAAGAGAGACAACGTTCGTTTGGCTGTAGCAGGAGGCGGGTTCGGCGCTTCGCACCATTGGCACGAGCACCCTCAATGCAAAATCACTGCGGTCACCGACCTTGTCGACGAGCGCAGACAAACGCTGAAAAGAAATTATCAATGCCAAAATGACTTTGCTTCCTTGGAAGAGATGCTCGACAAGGCTTCAGATCAATTTGATGCCGTCGCCATTTTTACCGATGCACCTAGTCACGCCAAACACGCGATCATGTGCATGGAACACGGAAAACATGTTGTCAGTGCCTGTCCAGTTGGGCTGTCAATCAAGGAGCTTGAATCGTTGCTCGAAGTGAAAAAACGCACTGGCTTGACCTATATGATGCACGAATCAAGCTACTATCGCCAGCCTTGTATCGCAGCACGGGAGGCATATCAACGCGGCGAGTTTGGCAAGTTATGTTTTTCAGAAGTCGAGTATTTTCATTCAGGAATTGGTTCTCGACACAACTCTCTTTCGAGGTGGCAAGGATTGGAGTCTTGGCGGTTTGGATTTCCTCCCATGTTGTACCCTACTCATTCTTTGGGGTTGTTGGTTGGCGTAACCGGGGAACGAATCGTCAAGGTTTCTTGCATTGGCCAACGCATTGGTGAGGACTTTCCGGACGCAGAGGAAAACCGATACAAGAATCCATTCAACAATGAGATCGCTTTGGGGGTTACTGACCAAGGAAACATTTGCCGTTTTGCAGTCTGCTGGCAAATTGCCGCGGAGGGTGAGCGGGGTCAATGGCTTGGCGAAAAGATGTCTCTCTGGATGGACAATTCGGCCGGACAACCGTTGGCAAAACGGACTGCTGCTGGTGGCAGGGAAAACTGGGAAGTGCCCAACTATTGGGCGACCGATCGACTGCCGGAACCGATGCGACATGACAGTGGCCACGGTGGAAGTTCTGCTTTCCTGTGCGCCGAATTTATCAACGCATTGCTAGAAGAAAGGGAACCGACCGTAAACATTTACGAGTCAATCGCAATGACGGCTCCTGGAATTATTGCGCATCAATCCGCATTACAGGAAGGCAAACAACTTGACGTTCCGCAATTTGATCAACGGTGATGGAGCAGTAACGAGGCAACCCTGACTTTAGGAATGGAAAGGTCCGCGAACGGAATTCCAACTGGCTAGCCTCGGATGAACACGCAATTGCTATAATGAGTTAGCAAGAAACTCGGCTGAATGCGACCAAATTTTCTGCCGTGCCATTTCAACTACGATCGTTTTTGTTACATCTAGTCGTCGAAACATTGTGATCTCAATTTCAAAATAGAGTTCGAACATGAACTTTCAATTAAACGCCCAGGGCAAAGCCAGCTTTGCCGAGGATGGCTACCTCGTGGCACGCGCACTGTTTGATGCCAGCGAAACAGAGCATCTTTTGACCGTTGCAAAATCAGATCAGGCAATTCTCCAAGAAGCGTATTCCAAAAAAGATGCAGCAGGAGGCGAAAGTAAACTTACGGTTCGAAACGCACTCGACGACTCACCTTACGCGGCGATTGTGCGTAGTCAGCGAATGGCCGGAACGATGCAAGCCTTGCTTGGCGACGAAGTCTATCATTACCACCACAAGATGATGTTGAAGGAACCGCGGGTAGGTGGTGCGTGGGAATGGCATCAAGATTATGGATACTGGTACAACAACGGATGCTTGTTTCCAGATATGGGCAGTTGTTTGATCGCACTCGACAAAGCGACACGACAGAACGGTTGTTTACAGGTGATTCGCGGCTCCCACAAAATGGGGCGAATCGACCACGGGAAAACAGGCGATCAAACGGGCGCGGACCTCCAACGCGTCGACGCAGCATTGGCTCGCATGGAACTCGTCTATTGCGAGTTGGATCCGGGCGACGCGATTTTCTTTCATGGCAATACGCTTCATCGTTCTGATCAAAACAGAAGCGAGCATCCCCGCTGGTCGCTGATCTGCTGCTACAATACACGGCATAATGACCCTTTTTTCGCCAGTAAGCACCCAGGGTATCACCCTCTAGAAATTTGGGATGATGAAAAAGTAAGCAAAATTCTTAATCGCGAGTGACCTTGGATCGAGAACAGCCAAATAAAGGAAGACGATGCGAATTGGACTACTAGGTGCAGGATTCATCGGCACGTTTTACGCGATGGCTCTCCAGGGCAAACGCGGCCGCGACTCGGTGTCGGTGGTTTATTCGCGAACTCAGCAGGCCGCGGAGAAATTTGCAAAGACCTGGAATGTCCCTCACTTCACGACCGACTTGCAGAAGGCGATCGAACATCCTGAAGTTGACATTGTCATCGTGGCCCTGCCGAACAGCCTACACAAAGATGCCGTACTAGCGGCGGCCGCAGCTGGTAAACCCGTCCTGTGTACGAAGCCGCTCGGTAGGACAGCAGAAGAAGCCCGTGAAATGTTGGCCGCTGTCGAATCGGCAGGAGTTTTTGCCGGATACCTCGAGGATCTTGTTTACACTCCGAAAACAATCAAAGCGATAAAATCGGTTCTCGGCGGGGCAATTGGCGATGTCCTCTGGGTCCGTTCCCGTGAAACACACCCAGGCCCTCACAGTGATTGGTTTTGGAATCAAGAAATCTCTGGCGGCGGCGCGCTCATCGATATGGGTTGTCACTGCATTGAAATTGCCCGCAGCTTTATCGGCAAAGACATTCGTCCTGTGGAAGTTGTTTGTTGGGCGGATACGCAAGTACATCCGATCGAAGCAGAAGACCATGCCATTGGGATGGTCCGATATGAAAATGGTGCGATGGGACAATTCGAAGTCAGTTGGACGTTTCGTGGGGGAATGGACCTGCGCGATGAAGTCGCCGGGACCGAGGGTACGATTTGGCTGAATCATTGGCTGCGGACTGGTATGGAAATATTTTCGACAAAGAACGAGGCCGACTATGTGGCCGAAAAGGCCGAATCTACAACAGGTTGGCTATTTCCAGTTGGAGACGAAGCATCGGCCTTAGGATATATCGACATGTTCGATGATGTCCTCGGAGCACTGGAAAACGGAACGGCCCCCACCGAGACTTTTTATGACGGCTACGTCGTCAATGCGATTATGGACGCCGCCTATCGATCCGTTGAGACAAAGAAGTGGGAGTCTGTCGAACTCCCGATTTGGCGTGGTCGAAGTAACGTTGAGAACATAGCGGTACGAAGAGAATTCGACGCTGAACATTATCTTGTCAAAAAAGAACGATTATCGGATGGCAACACCCGATTGATCTTGCGCAACAAAACAACCGGCGGCATCAGTCAGCGATTCGAATGATCCGAATCCTCTCGCGTGCAGACCAAGTCGTGCCGATTCGTCAAAACAAGTACAGCACTCGGATCATTGATCTTAAATTGGCGATCGACCGTGCTCCAGGCAAAGCGCCACCAACTCGGATACGTTGGCTTCACCAACACACATGACTGCCGAATTTGACAACCGCGGCGTTATGGACCGTTTCCACCGCGAAGGGAATGTCCGCCTTCGTGAGAATCGGATTGTCGGCATACCGTCGTACAATATCGTTGCGCATTTTGGGCTTGCCTTTTCGGCTGAGAAAATTTGTTCGTAGGCCGCTTCATATCCATCGATCATTTTGGCGATCGGAAAATGGACATGAACGCGTTGTCGGCACGCACTCCGGTCAATTTCCGATATGCGACTAAGTGCATAGACCGCTTCGTCGACGTTTGACCGCCGCTGAGCAACATCTCGTCGCAACATTGCCAGCTGAAAAAGGGCGCGATTTGCTCAAGCAAGTCCGATCGCAGTTGATCGAAATTGCTAGATCAACTCTAGAAAACCTAGTACTTGAATTCACGGGAGTCAAAGCCAAGAGCCTCCACCACGACATCAGCACTGTCACGGGCGAAGAACTCGTCGTGTTCACGTTGATAGCAGTTCCGCAATGTCGCGAAATCAAGAAAAGCTAACTTTCACTTCCCAAGAATTGAAGACATTCAAGGAAAGACCGGAGGTTCAGTCTTGATTTCATTTTTCATGGAAGCTCTAACTCTTAATAATAATGTTACAAGTCTCCGTTTCGTTATCGAAGTGCAGCTCAGCGCAACCACCGTCGAGTTGCAGCATCACTTCCCTGATACGCTGATCAACAGAAGTATGGTCCGTTCCGTCGCGTGTTACGAATTCTTGAACAACTGCTTTAAGCGTTTCGAGCGGTAGTACTCTGTGAGGAATTTGCATTGAGAGCAAACTATTCCTTTGGATTCGGTAAGTTTGGGAACTTCAAGATAATGCCGTCAGTTCCCGTCGGCTTCAAACCCGAATCCTTCTTGGCTACTACATTTGCGTAATACTGTCC
>JAHEAM010000260.1 GCA_024642765.1 Planctomycetaceae bacterium | reverse complement strand
AGAATCTTTGGATGCGGAACCAGCAGTCGCGTTGGTTGATTTTTTACTGGGTGACAATTGTCGCGTGCGGATGACGCATTGTGGCGTGACACCCACTACGGAACGCATTCAAAAACTATACAGCCTGTTTCGTGCAGTGACCTTTCCGGAAATCATTATTGCCAATGTGGTCGCACCTAAAGAGTGCCGCCGTTCGGTCGAAAATATCGTCGAGCAGTTTCGAAAAGAACTTTTGGATTTAGCGTGCTGGGCACTCCAACAGCAAAACGAAGCCGAAGACGAAGCGATCGATCGATCCAATCCTGATTTGAAGAAGATTGTGAACTTGAACATCGACAGAGTTTTGAATCGTTTACCGACGGTCATTCAGTTGTTGTACCAAGACGTCGACGCAGCGTGCGATGGAGACCCGGCGTGTATCGGTCCGCAGGAAGTCGTTGTTTGTTATCCAGGATTTTTGGCCGTGATGGTGCATCGTTTGGCACACGAACTTTATCAAGTCGATCTTCGGCTGCTGGCGCGGGTGCTCGCGGAATGGGCTCATAGCGAAACGGGAATTGACATCCACCCAGGCGCGACCATCGGTAATCATTTTTTTATTGACCATGGCACGGGCGTTGTGATTGGGGAGACTTGTCATGTTGGTAACCATGTCAAAATTTATCAAGGCGTAACACTAGGAGCATTGAGTTTTTCCAAAGACGAATCAGGACGCGTTATCCGTGAAGCGAAACGGCATCCAACGATTGAAGATTATGTAGTCATTTACGCCGGAGCAACGATTCTCGGTGGTGCAACAGTCATCGGGCATCATTCGGTGGTTGGAGGAAGCGTTTGGTTAACAAATAGCATTGAACAAAACACGACGGTTGTGCTTGAAGCACCGAAACTCAAAATTCGCAGCAAAACACCCAAGTCTGATGTTGCGCAAACTACTCAGCTCTAAAGGTGAGGCGAGTTTAAGAATCGCGGTACATAGACTTCCAAATACAACGAAACGTACGGGAAAACGGCTGACGAGGGCGACTAGCGTACGTTCCTCGCAGATCCTGATAATAAGACGAAACGATACACAAAAATTTAATCCTGTTCATTTGTACAACAAGCATAGATCGGATCACAATGTCAGACGATTCTCCACAACGTAGCATTTGGTTGCATGTTCATGTCCCAAAGGCCGGTGGGTCGACTTTGCGGCAGTTGATGAACCGCGTATTTCAAAAAGGATACTACAATTCCAGCTCGCTCTTGGAAACCAAACAGTACACACATGACGATGTAAGCGAGATCATCCGCTGTCATCCAGCAGTCACTTGTTTCTCGGATCACAAGCTTTCTTTAGACTTGCCGTATAACCATGAACACGCAAAAGTGTTTGCTCTGTGTTATGTGCGCGATCCCGTTGAACGTTTCATTTCAAGATATTTCTTTCATCGCCATTTTGAGGAGGTTTCGTGCATTGCCCAACGCATGTCCTTTCGCGATTTCGCGAACGCCGAGTTGCTTGAACGTTACGCTCACCCGCAAACCAACAGCCAAATTTACTTTTTGAATGGTGGGCGTTCGTTCACCGATCTGTCGATTATTGAACAGGCAATCGCGACCGGGCGGGCGTTCTTGTTTCCAATTGAACGATTTGACGAGTCGTGTATTTTGCTTGAAAAGACTTTCCCCGATGTGTTCGACGACCTGTCTTACGTTCGCGCCAATGTATCAAACAAGGATTCGGATGTTCCTGAGCATGATAGAAGTTTCGTGTACGACTATTTGAAGGAAGACTATTCACTTTTTGATTTGGCGCATCAGCAATTGGATATTTTGCTTGATAAAGCGTTTCGCTCTCGAGCAGAACGTGAAGAAGTTCTTAAGGAATTTCAAGAACGTTGCGGTCGACGATTCCATAATTTTCACCCGCCGACGCCCATGGATGAAGAACAGACAGAACATGCCGGTCAGCCTAGTGAAAGTGCGGAACCACTTTCGAGCGGAACACAAGAAACTGTGCACTTAGCAGCGCAGGGAAAAAATGTTGACGATCCACGATCTGAAAACGCAAACTCCTGAGGTGGCATCGCCCACTAAATGTTCAGTGTATTAGCTAGTACCCGCGATAAGATGCTGGAGGAGTACAGAGTGGTTTCAAGTTCAAACTCTGTGTACTCTGTGGCTCGGAAGGTATTATCATGGATGACCTCATGCTTCGATTGAGTTGGAGCCGAGATTGTATTACTGGCCGCCCCAGAGTGGTTCGATGAGTTGGTGTTCCCAAGCGTTTAGTGATTCTTGCATTGATTTTAGCGTGTCTTCGTTTTCGGCGGCGATGTCATTTTCTTCGCTGATATCTTTTGCCAAATCGAACAGCTGCCGGGAGGCGGATGGGTTGCCGCGCTCATGTACCAGTTTCCAATTGCCACGTCGCATCGCGATCGGACCATCACTTCCGTTCGTTCGCCAGAACAGATCACGTTCGGGAATTTCTTTGGCCTCGCCTTTCAGAATCTTCGACAGGTCTGCGCCATCTAGTTTCCAACTTGGCTCGACTTGTCCGCCAGACAACGCGACAAAGGTCGTTGCGAAATCCAATGTGATCACTGGCGAATCTACCACCGATCCCGCTGGTGCCTTGCCTGGCCAGCGAATGGCCATAGGCACGCGAATACCGCCCTCCCAGACTTGTCCCTTGTGACCTCGCAACGGTGTGTTTATCGCGCCGGTTAGTGTTTGACCTCCGTTGTCATTCGTGAATACAACGATGGTATTATCGGCGATACCGGCGTCTTCGAGGCCCTTCAAAATCTTACCGACGTTTTCGTCCAACGATACGACCAGCCCCGCATACTTTCGCCGCCGATTTTCTTCGATCGATTTGAGCTTTGCTGCGACTTCTGGTTTCGGTTCCAGTGGACCATGCGGTGCTGTGAACGAAACGAATAGGAAAAATGGTTTGTCCTTATTTGAATCAATAAAGTCGCATGCCCCATCGCCAATCCGGTCTGTCGTGTAGCCACCCTCGGGCGTCGGTGTTTTATTGTCCAAGAAGACGCGATGGGGAGTCGATTGTTCGAGCGGAAAATAGCTGCGTGAACCTTGGAGTAAACCGTAAAACTTGTCAAAGCCGCGGTCGTTGGGTTGGTAATTCTCGGGATAACCCAAATGCCATTTGCCGATTAGCCCAGAAACATAGCCCTGGGGTTTGAGATGGTTGATGAAAAACGATTCATTCAGACTCAAGCCGCCTTTCATGTATCCCGGCGGAATGTTTTGTTCGTGACCAAAGCGTTGTTGGTAGCGACCCGTCATCAGGCCGGCACGCGACGGCGAGCAAACGGCACCCGAAACATAAGCATTCGAAAACCGAATTCCTGCGGTAGCAATTGAATCAATATTTGGAGTGAGGTTTTTCATTTCCGGTCGCACATTCGGCTGGAAACCAAAGTCGGCATAGCCAGCATCGTCAGCAAACAAAATCACGATATTCGGTCGGTCGGAATGGTCATCGGCTTGCGACGGCACCGCAAACAATGCAACCAGCAGTATGGCAATAATGGCGATCCGGTTTAAAGGAACTTTTTTTTCGTTTTCAAAATTCCCCTTTTGTATCGACGCTGTTTTTTTTATTTCATACGAGGGCGATTTCATGTTTTGCTTCTGGATTAGTGTGACCAAAGATCATGTAACGATATTTGAATCAACACAATAAGCTTCGTCCAGTTGTCGAAAGCCGCAATCAACACTTCCCAATGTTAAAAAATGTCCGAGCAAGCAGAAATATCGAAGCAAAAAAATCCGTTTTGTAAAATAGAAGGACTTAGTCTGAAAGTTGGGTTGACCGTAAAAGCCGTCAAATGCAATCGGATATGTGCCAAGATGCACGCTTTTTTTTTGACCACCGCTGTTTTCGTTACGGAAAAAAAACTAATTTGGCGGTTACGTGGATCGAATCCAGTTCATAATAATAGAGGCCTTCTTTTTCGGTAGTTTGGGAAATGAATAATGGTATGAAAAGTGCTCCTTCCATTTCAGATTTGCGATGTGGCTTTTACGTTTGGATTACGCGAGGAGTAAAATGATTTGGAGAATAGTTTTTGGCTGTTTTTGTCTATCCCTATTTTTGGCAGCTACTCCATTGATCGCTCAGGTTATCACTGTCGATATTACTGATGGGGATTTGATCGATGTTGATCCAGGAACGGCGACCGTTGAAGATCTTCCAGGACCAGATGGACACATTTCTTTTTCGGAGGCAATGATCGCGTCGAATAACACACCAGGACTGCAGACGATCGGTTTCGCGATTCCCACTAGCGAATGGACCTACCTTTCTTCGTTTTATCCGGGTCGCGCTGTCATTCATGGACTATCGGGCGCGTCAAATGCCAACAGTCCCGTTGTGATCGATGGCACGACCCAGACTGCGTTTACAGGGGACACAAATCCTTACGGTCATGAAGTCGTAATATTGTGGGGTGGTAGTCTTTATTTTCCTGCCGACAACTGCAGAATCAGCGGGTTGGACCAGACGTCATTATATATAGAGGGTTCAAACGCTATCGTTACCAATAACAGTGTAATGGGGATCAACTTGTATGGTGGAAATGGCGCCAGAATTTTCGGAAACACTGGCGGCGGATATGTCCAGATCGATCAATCAAGCCACAATATTGTCACTGGCAACACACTTGACCGTGTACGAGTTTTGGGCGCAATGGCTGCCGGAAATCCCGCGATGGATAACCAAATTGGCGGACCGAAATTGGCCGACCGAAATTTTATCATGGGCAAAGGTATTCGGAATAGCCAAGGAATCCCTGGCGGATTTGCGGTCCAAATCTTTGAGGCGATTGGGACAATTGTTGAGAACAACTGGATCGGGACAACTCCAAACGGTTTGGCTCAAGGCAACCCTTACACGACAATCGGAGTGTGGCTGAATAGCGAGAACTATTTCACTGTTATTCGCAACAATCGAATTGCAGGAATTCGGGCTTTAGCTGTCCCACTCCTGGGTCCGTCATATTTTGTTGGTACCGCAATTCAGATTGACGGAACGGGAAGTGGAGTTTCAATTACCGGCAACAAAATCGGGTTGGACACAAACAACGAGCCAACACTTGGTGGTGTTACTGGAATTTCCATGCTGAATTATTACCTCGGGCCGGTACAGGACGTCACAATTGGCGGCATAAGTTTGCGATCCCGATCTAGTAACGAGATCGCGGGAAACCTGGGTGCTGGGGTCTCAATTGGCAACAGTTATTCGGGGGTCACCATTAGTGGCAACTCACTGCATGACAACGGTGGTCTGGGAATCGATTTGATAGATGCAGGGTTTATAACAGGCGTTTCTCCAAACGACTTGCTCGATACTGACTCAGGTGCCAATGGATTACAAAATTACCCAGTTGTGGCTTCGGCCGAACTCCAGCCAAAAAACTATGATGGTCGAAGAACTCGCGTTGTGGGCAGCCTCAACAGCAACCCCTTTTCCGCTTTTGTGATCGAATTTTTCGGGTCGCCCGAATGCGATATATCTGGATATGGTGAGGCAAGCACCTACCTAGGATCGTACACCGTAACTACCAATTCCAGTGGAAACGCGACTTTCAAGGTGACGTTACCGGCCAATGCCTTGATTGCAGAAGGTTGGGTTGTAACTGCTACGGCAACCAATTCGAAAAGTGGTTCTACTTCCGAGTTTTCCGCTTGTGTGGAAGTCTCAATTCCGGGACTGTAGGTTGCCACAAAAATCGAATTCGCCAATCAATTCTTTGAAACGGAATCGTACCCAGTTTTCGGTGGTTCCGACACTCGATTTGAGTTGGGCGTATTTTTGTCTGTTGCATTCAGAGAAAGTATCTG
>JAHEAM010000259.1 GCA_024642765.1 Planctomycetaceae bacterium | reverse complement strand
AAGTCCTTTCCAGCTTGTTCGGCACCAACCTGAGCAATTTTCCAAAAGTTTGCGATGCCATTAGTCACGAATGCGATTTTAGGACGAGCAATGGTGCCAGGTTCATCGGCCATCGTCCACATGCCAAGACGGGCCAATAAGCAGCAAAAAACCACCACAAATACGGCCACTAGCGTACGCATCAGGAATCTCCCGTTTTCAATTCGTAACGTTTAAAAGAACTCCAAGATTATAAATCGCGAACGCTACATACTCAACAGAGCTGTTTCGGCCAAAAACATCGTCGCGAAAGTTGGTTGGTGTCACTGTTGAAGACACAAACGCGATTAGCCCCCACAAACTAAAAAAAATTCCCGGATATTCGCCGTCATGACCCCCGACAATGCCATCCAGATGCTCGCGATGAGAATCAAGTGTTTCGATTTCGTTTTTGACTTCTATCTCGTCTTGGATTGGCCTTATTGGAACTAGCCTATCCTAAACTAACCACAGTCAGCCCTCTTTTGAATTACTCCCACAATAAACGTAAGAACGGAATGTTTTCGTGTTATATTAATTGACTTCCTGCGGTCTAAGAAATGGTTCCCATTTTTCGGCAATTACATCGCCTCGTAGCGTTTGGAAAAGTCTTTGCATTGAGTAGAGTTAAACGGTTAGGTTAGGACTTCGGAGCCTCCAAAGTTTTTCCGGGCTAACACTAAAAAACATACTTGACGAAAATCCTAAATGGGCTGAGCGATTTTGGCTTGAGCCTGCGAGTAAGCGAATTTTTTGAGGGTTGGTGAAAATGAGAGTGGCAATTGTTGGGGCCGGAATTTCGGGGCTGGTAACGGCACTGAGACTCTACCCAGAACACGATGTCACGGTCTTTGAAAGCAACAACTATCCCGGCGGCCACACGAACACCGTTGATGTCAAAGTCAAAAATACACATTTCGCGATCGATACGGGCTTTATTGTGTTCAATGATTGGACGTATCCGAATTTCATTAGTTTGCTAAACGAATTGGGTGTTTCGTCTCATCCGACCACGATGAGTTTTAGCGTGCGGGACGATAAAACGGGGCTCGAATATAACGGGCATTCGCTCAATACGCTTTTCGCGCAAAGGCGAAATTTCGTTCGGCTTAGTTTCTATCGGATGCTGCTCGACATTGTCCGATTCAATCGACAGGCTCCTGAGTTGTTAGCTGGTCAAGACCAGGAAATGACCGTTGGCGAATTTCTAGAACGCGGCCATTACTCGCAGCAATTCTCTCAGAATTATTTGTTGCCTATGGGAGCGGCTATCTGGTCCTGCCCCACGGGTGTTTTTGCAAAATTTCCGATTCGGTTTATCGTCGAATTCTATCAAAATCATGGACTTTTGAATGTTCGAAATCGTCCGATTTGGCGAGTCGTTGATGGTGGCTCGCGTTCTTATGTACAAGCCATCGTTCGGAAGCTAGGAGATCGAATCCGACTGAATTCACCCATCAAGAATGTAAGACGGTTGTCAGAATGTATCGAAGTGATCACGGCAGTTGGAGAAACAGAAACGTTTGACCATGTCGTCTTCGCCTGCCACAGTGATCAAGCCTTAAGCATTCTCGGTTCGAATGCTACGACAACTGAGTGTGAGTTATTGGGTGCGTTTCCGTATAGTCGAAACACTGCGGTTTTGCACACGGATCAAACGCTATTGCCAAAATGCCGACGAGCTTGGGCCAGTTGGAACTACTTGCTTAAGAACGATGAGTCAGCTCCGGCGAGTGTCACTTACAACATGAACATTCTGCAGGGGATTCATTCCGAAACCACGTTTTGTGTCACGCTAAATGACGAGCCGAGAATTGCCCCGGACCGCGTCCTCCGCACATTCGAATACCAACACCCGGTTTTCACAATCCAGCGTGCTGCGGCACAGTCGCGTCACCATGAGTTGCTCAACCAAAATCGCTCTTCATTCTGTGGCGCGTATTGGGGCAACGGATTTCACGAAGACGGCGTGAACAGTGCTTTGGCCGTGGTCAAAGCACTTCGGGGAGCTTCTCGGCAGTCCTTTCGTCAACTGGCTAGTTCCGAGAGTGTGAACTAATGTCCCTGCAGAGTTGTATTTACGAAGGCGCTGTTGGGCATCGGCGATTTGCGCCGGTGCTGCACCAATTCCGATTCCGTCTGTTCCTGATGTATATCGATCTGGAAGAGTTACCAAATTTGTTTCACAATCGCTGGTTCTGGTCGGCTCGCTTGCCAAACATTGCTTGGTTTCGACGGCGTGATCATTTTGGACCTGTCGATCAGCCGCTGGACGAATCTGTACGAGAGCTCGTTGAGTCACGAATGGGCTGGCGACCAGAGGGGCCGATTAGAATGCTAACTCATTTTCGTTACTTTGGATTCTTAATGAATCCGGTTAGCTTTTTTTATTGTTTCGATCCGTCAGGCCAGCAGACTCAGGCGGTAGTTGCTGAAGTCCGCAATACACCGTGGAACGAAACACACTGTTACGTTCTGAACGCACGGGGTCAAAATATTTCATCGAACAGCGATACAGAGCTGCTTGCCCAGCACGCCAAAGAATTTCACGTTTCGCCATTTTTCAAAATGGCTATGCAATACCACTGGAAATTGTCGGCACCAAGCGATCAACTTTCGGTCCGTATCGAGAATCATGTAGCAGAACAAAAACAGTTTGATGCCGAGTTAACAATGCGCCGACATCCAATGACGGCGGCCAGGTTGGCTTGGTTGCTGGTTAGGTATCCAGCGATGACGGCCCAAGTTGCGGTCGGGATTTACTGGCAGGCGTTGCGGTTGTGGATGAAACGTGTCCCGTTTGTGCCACATCCGAAGAACGCTTCGGATACATCGTCTCCTGTGGTGTTGCAGGGAAGAAGTGGCTCGCCTGGGGAGCCCGAAGCGGCTCAAAGTATTTCCCGAACACAACGCTAGTATTGTTGTTCTCCCTTGGCGGGAAAGCTGCTAGTCAGGGGAGACGGATTGATTGAAATTATTTTGTTAAATAAGGAGCTGGCTCGATGAGCTCGCAGGTTGTTTCGGGAACACAAGAGGGGCGAACGCTCGGTTGGGTCGACCGCCTTGCGCGAACAGCGCTGACGCGGCGGCTTGCGGGGCTGACTCGCGGCGAGATCTCCTTGGACGATTCGTTGGGCGTTCACACCTTTGGAGGTCGTGATGACTTGCACTGTTCGATTCGGGTTCACACTCCACGATTTTTTCGCGAGGCCGTGCTTGGTGGCAAACTTTCGGTAGCTGAAACGTATGTGCGTGGCGATTGGGATTGCGATAATTTAACTTCCCTATTTCGTATCTTCATTCGAAACACAGATACCTTGCACGCCCTCGACCGAGGAGTTGCCCGATTCGCTGGAATAACTCATCGGATTTTTCATTGGTTGCGCGACAACACGCCGTCGGGAAGTCGAAAAAACATCGGCGCCCACTACGATCTGGGAAACAATTTCTTTCGTTTGTGGTTGGACGAAACTCTGGCCTATTCCAGCGGTATTTTTACGGCGTCGGATTCAACTCTGTACGATGCATCAGTTGAAAAGATGGATCGCTGTTGCCGAAAGCTGGGTTTGAATCCGCGCGAACACTTACTTGAAATTGGAAGTGGGTGGGGCGGAATGGCGATTCATGCAGCGTCGGAGTACGGTTGCAGAGTCACGACAACAACGATTTCACAAGAACAATTTGACGCAGCGTCGAACCGAGTGAAGGCGCAAGGGCTGAATAATCGCGTCCGATTGCTCAAACAGGATTATCGGGAACTGACAGTCCAATTCGACAAACTCGTATCCATTGAAATGATTGAAGCCGTTGGGCATCGCTATCTCGATACTTATTTTCGCAAATGTGGTGAATTGCTTAAACCAGATGGGTCAATGGTGGTGCAGGCCATTGTGATGCCTGAACGTCGTTATGCACAGTACACGCAAAATGTAGATTTCATCCAGCGTTATATTTTTCCAGGAGGTTGCTTGCCGTCGATGGCAGCGATCTTGAAGTCGGTTGGTCAGACGTCGGATCTTCGTTTCGTTCATGCAGAAGATTTTGCACCCCATTACGCTGAAACGCTGCGGCGGTGGCGGCAGTGTTTTGTCGAACGTCTGGATGAAATCAGCGCTCTCGGATATTCAAAGGAGTTTATTCGGTTGTGGACCTACTATCTGTGCTATTGTGAAGCCGCCTTCGAGGAAAGGCACATCGGAGTCATGCAAGTTCAATTTGACAAACCGCAATGTCGGCGAGACCCTATTCAAATTAGTCAGCAAGCGGCTGTTAAGACTAGCTGCTCGAATTCTGAGCCCAAGGACGAATGCTGGAAAACCACAGAATCGGTCTTTGAAACAGGAGCTTGTTTATGAGTGCGTTCGGAATCGGCATTCAAGCCGTTGAGTTAGGTTTAATACCGGACGTGATTACCCGACGTGCCATCCGGCGACTGTGTGCGGAACGAATCCGGCTCGTCCGAGAAGACGGGCCAGAAGCAATGTCAAAATTTATCGATTCCATGAAGACCGGGCCCGTGGCGCCGGTTCCTGAAAAAGCAAACGAGCAACACTATGAGGTTCCGCCTGCGTTCTTCGCAGAAACTCTCGGGACACACAGGAAATACAGTTGCTGTTACTGGCCAACCAACAATACGACGCTCGATGAGGCCGAAGAGGCAGCATTGCAGGTCACTTGTGAACGAGCAGAGTTGGCCGATCACCAACATATCTTGGAGCTTGGTTGTGGATGGGGATCACTTTCGCTTTACATGGCAGAAAAATACCCGAACAGCAAAATCACCGCTGTCTCCAATTCCGCTCCGCAGCGAAAGCACATCGAATCGGCTGCAATATCTCGAGGGTTGAATAATTTGCGAGTGCTTACTGCCGACATGAATGAATTCACTCCAGCAGATTTTGGGACTTCAGCTGGGACTTTTGACCGCGTTGTTTCGGTTGAAATGTTCGAGCACATGCGAAACTACGAACTGTTATTGAATCGGATCTCAGATTGGATGAAGCCGTCGGGAAAGTTATTCCTCCATATCTTTTGCCATCGAGAGTTGGCTTATCCGTTTGAAACGGAGGGGGCCTCAAACTGGATGGGACGTTACTTTTTTACTGGCGGCATTATGCCAAGCGAAAATTTGCTTCATCTTTTTGCGAAAGATCTACACGTTGTTAAGCAGTGGGAATGGAACGGAAAACAATATCAAAAGACTTCGGACGCCTGGCTGGCGAGGCTCGATGCCAATCGCAACCGCGTGATGCCGATTCTCAACTCAGCCTATGGCAGTCGTAATTCGCGCCGTTGGTTCAATCGTTGGCGAATGTTTTTTCTTGCGTGTTCTGAACTGTTCGGGTGCGAGGAAGGAAACGAATGGTTCGTTTCGCACTATTTGCTCGAGCAACACCGTGACGCTACGATTTAATTAGTGCGACTAAATGCGTTCCGTGGCAGTGGGTTTCCGAGAGTTTTTTGGTTGTCTTTCGTTTGAAAAATTCGCAGATTGTCCACGCGAGAACGTGTGCGATGCGTTTTCTCAAGGCGTGAATGTTGCCTCAGGCCACAGGGCATCCCAGTGCCAACCAGCTCAAAGCAGCTCGACGATTAACAATTTTAATAAATAGCTAGCGGACGCCAAGATGATACAAACTCTTCTCGTAAGCCTTGCCGCGATCATGCTTGCCATGATCGTAATGTGGATTATCAGCGTAGCTCGAAGGGACGCCAGTATTGTCGATCCATTTTGGGGTATGGGATTCGTGCTGACGACTTGGCTGGTTGCAGTTTTCAACGCCCCAGCGAGTAATCGCGTTTGGCTGTTGGTTGGAATGACCACGATTTGGGGAATGCGGCA
>JAHEAM010000258.1 GCA_024642765.1 Planctomycetaceae bacterium | reverse complement strand
TCGCCGAGGCCTTTGCGAAGGCCTGGTACAAGCTCACTCATCGCGACATGGGACCGGTATCGCGTTGCCTAGGCCCCGAGGTAGCGGAACCGCAAATTTGGCAAGATCCAGTTCCCGCAGTCAAGCACGACTTGATCAATGAAAGTGATATCGAAGCGCTCAAGACTAAACTCTTGTCGTCAGGCCTGTCCGTATCGCAATTGGTTTCAACCGCTTGGGCCTCTGCGGCAACGTTTCGCGGTAGTGACAAACGAGGTGGAGCCAACGGTGCACGTTTGCGATTGGCACCCCAAAAAAATTGGGCAGTTAATCAACCAGCGGAGCTGGCCAAGACAATGACGACGCTTGAAAAAATCCAAAAGGAATTCAACGGCGCACAAAAAGGTGGCAAACAAGTTTCGTTGGCTGACCTGATTGTGCTGGGCGGATGTGCTGCGGTTGAACAAGCGGCGAAGAATGCAGGACACGATATCAAAGTGCCCTTCGCCCCAGGTCGTACCGATGCAACACAAGAGATGACGGACGTGCCATCATTTGCTGTTCTTGAACCAACGGCAGATGGCTTTCGAAATTACCTTGGCTCCGGACACACTCGCTCCGCCGAAGAACTGTTGGTTGATCGGGCTCAGTTGCTGAACCTGACGGCGCCCGAAATGACGGCTTTGGTTGGTGGTATGCGAGTCCTCAACGCTAACTTTGCAAATGCAAAACACGGCGTATTCACGAAACAACCAGAATCATTGTCCAACGATTTCTTTGTGAATTTGTTGGATATGGGAACGCATTGGCAAAAGTCAGAAAAAGACGAAGGTGTTTTCGAGGGCGTGGACCGTGCGACTGGTAACATCAAATGGACTGGAACCCGTGTTGATCTAGTGTTTGGTTCGAACTCACAATTGCGAGCCATCGCAGAAGTTTACGCCAGCCAAGACGCGAAGGAGAAATTTGTTAACGACTTTGTAGCCGTCTGGAGCAAAGTAATGAATCTCGATCGATTTGACCTTGCTAACTAGGTCTAGCGCCTTGGCCGTCCCTCAGGCGCGAGGGCGGCTAATGTATTAGACTTCAGCGCAACCGTGCACCAGCGTTCGTTGGCGCGCGGTTGTCGTTGCTTGCTGAACGAAACTTCCACCTTGTGAGTGAAACGAAGCCCGCGCTTGATAAACAGGTTTCATCAACGCCAATGTTCATGGAATGACTAGGCCAAGGTCTTGACTTGGTCCAAATTTTGCCAATAACAGGGACATGTCAAACGACCCGACAAAACAACTGCGTGAACATGGCCTCCAAGTCACTGCTCAACGAATTGCGGTGATGCGAGCAGTATCAGCGCGGCCGCATTCGACAGCAGATGATGTAGGCGAAAATGTTCGTTCTGAAATTGGAACAATATCGCGACAGGCCGTTTACGATGCACTCGGGGTTCTCGTTGATAAAGGGCTCATCCGACGCATTCAACCCGCCGGCTCACCAGCGCTTTACGAAGATCGTGTTGGTGATAATCACCATCACGTGATTTGCCGTAGTTGTGGAAAAACGGTCGATATTGAATGTACTGTCGGCGACTCACCTTGCTTGAACGCAGCCGACAAATCAGGTTATCAAATCGACGAGGCAGAGGTGATCTTTTGGGGTAAATGTCCGGAGTGCGCTGCGACGCCGACAACCGACAATTAATTACCTATCGATCAGAAACAACAAAAACATTTTAGTCAATCGAATCAAGGAGAATTTATATGTCAGAAACGATTAGCAAATGCCCGGTGATGGGTGCAGAACGACGACCTACGGCGGCTGGCTCCTTGTCGAACCGTGACTGGTGGCCGAACCAATTGAATTTACAAATTCTGCATCAGAATTCTTCCAAGTCCAATCCAATGGGCGAAGGATTCAGCTATGCTAAAGAATTCAACAGCCTTAATCTTGATGTCTTGCGGCAAGACCTGACGGCGTTGATGACAGACTCTCAGGATTGGTGGCCAGCGGACTGGGGACATTACGGTCCGCTCTTCATTCGAATGGCATGGCATAGTGCGGGTACGTATCGGATTGCTGACGGCCGCGGCGGCGCCTCGTCAGGCGCTCAGCGATTTGCACCGCTCAACAGCTGGCCTGACAACGTCAGCCTCGACAAGGCTCGCCGGTTGCTATGGCCGATCAAACAAAAATACGGCAGCAAGATTTCGTGGGCCGATTTGATGGTCCTAACTGGAAATGTTGCTCTGGAATCCATGGGATTTAAGACTTTTGGTTTCGCCGGCGGCCGTGAAGATGTTTGGGAACCCGAAACCGACATTTATTGGGGCCCAGAAAGCGAATGGCTCGGCGACAAACGTTACACTGGCGACCGTGAACTAGAAAATCCACTCGGTGCGGTACAGATGGGGTTGATCTACGTGAATCCCGAAGGCCCCAACGGTGAACCTAGCGTGCTCAAGGCAGCGAAGGATATTCGCGAAACCTTTGCGCGGATGGCAATGAACGACGAAGAAACGGTTGCGCTCATCGCCGGTGGACACACGTTTGGCAAGGCTCATGGCGCCGCCGATGCAAGCAAATATGTTGGGCCAGAGCCCGAAGGTGCAACCCTGGAAGAACAAGGTCTCGGCTGGAAAAACAGCTTTGGTAGCGGCCGGGGTGCTGACGCGATCACTAGCGGACTTGAAGGCGCATGGACTGACCATCCGACGACCTGGGACAACGGATTCTTCGACAATTTGTTTGGTTACGATTGGGATGTGCAGAAGGGCCCTGGCGGCGCTTGGCAATGGTTGCCGACCGATCCCAAGGCCGCGGGCGCCGTTCCAGACGCACACGTTCCCAACAAAAAGAATGCTCCGATGATGTTCACCACGGATCTCGCACTGAGGATGGACCCCATCTATGGCCCGATTTCCAAACGCTTTCACAAAAACCCAGCCGAATTCGCCGAGGCCTTTGCGAAGGCCTGGTACAAGCTCACTCATCGCGACATGGGACCCGTCTCACGATGCTTGGGTCCACTCGTTCCTGAACCTCAATTGTGGCAAGACCCCGTTCCGGTCGCTGAACACAAACTGATTGATGAAAAAGACATCGCCGAACTTAAAGCAAAAATCATGGCTTCCGGGCTTTCGATTTCGCAACTGGTGGCAACAGCCTGGGCTTCGGCATCAACATTCCGGGGCACCGATATGCGGGGTGGTGCGAATGGTGCGCGCATTCGACTTGCGCCGCAGAAAGATTGGGAGGTTAACCAACCAAACGAGTTGGCAAAGGTCATAAAGAAACTGGAAGAGATTCAAGAAACTTGTAACGCCTCACGTTCCGGCGGCAAACAAGTATCGCTGGCCGACATCATCGTGCTGGGTGGATGTGCCGCAATCGAAGCGGCGGCCTCGAAGGCTGGCAGCGAAGTAAAAGTTCCGTTTTCGCCAGGTCGCACCGACGCAACGCAAGACATGACCGATGTCGATTCATTTGCTGTGCTAGAGCCTAAATCCGACGGCTTCCGAAATTACATTCGTAAGAGCGATGGTCGCTCTTCGGCGGAGTTGCTCGTCGATCGCGCGAACCTGCTAACACTGACAGCGCCCGAGATGACCGTGCTGGTCGGTGGTTTGCGGGTCTTGAACGCGAACGTTGGGCAGTCAAAACTCGGTGTTTTGACCCAACGTCCGGAAACCTTGACGAACGATTTCTTCGTCAACCTGCTCGACATGGGAACCGAATGGAAGCAGTCGACACAATGCGAACACTTCTTCGAAGGCCGTGATCGCAAATCGGGCGCTGTCAAATGGACTGGCACTGCAGTCGATTTGGTATTCGGCTCGAATTCGCAACTGCGGGCAATTTCCGAAGTCTACGCCAGTGACGATTCGAAACAGAAATTCGTCAACGACTTCGTAGCAGCCTGGAACAAAGTCATGAATGCAGACCGCTTCGACCTTCATCATTAGAAGCCTCGTCACGCTCGGTGAGCCGATTGGTCGTAAAACCTCAAATACATTATCGGTGCGTCCCGTAAGGTCCGGATATTACGATCGGCCCTGCGAGTCGTTTAGTCCTCGTTTTGGGCCATTTTTTTTTGACCTAGAATATTCGCCAGGAGTTAGCCGCGAATCAAGCGAATGGGTTGCGCACTCGCTCGAGGCTTGGTTTCCAATTTCATCAGAAAAAATGTCGAATTCCAGCCCCTTTCTGTTGTGTCAAAAGCATTCCTGAAACCCAATTTTGGGATTTTTGGCACAGTCGAATCACTAGCGGTGGTTGACTTCTAAGAGACTCGATCGCCACCTCAAAACTCTTTGAGTGGCGGTTTCGTTTCTTTCTCCGTATTCAGTAGTTTTTCTTCTCCCAGATAAACCAGAATGTAAAGCGCAGGCACCGGCTAACGGAAACGAACAGGCGCCGGCCAACTACAACGAACGCCTCACGAAAATTCTCGAGCAACATATCGAGGCAGCGCGATCCCAGAATCATATAGACGACATTGCAAAATGGGAAAGCGAACTGGCTACTCTGCGGGCAGAGTCCACCATCCAATCATCCAAAATATGAGCCGAGCGCGTTTGTAACGGACACGCGCTGTGTCGACTGGCCCGTCTAATCGCGGTCGGCTCACAAAGCGATCTGCCGCCCTTAATCTTGAGCCCAAAAGTCATTTACCAAAGCACCGTCAATAAATGGCGCGAGCATTTTCACGAACTCAAGATGCGCCGGATGTGGTAAATACGCGTCACGGTCGGCAGCGTTTTTGAAGGTCACGATGTAACAGTGCGTGTAGCCCTGGTTCAAACCTTCAAAACTATTGTCCTCGCCGAAATCAAAGTCGACAACAGTATCAACGTTCGCTGCCAACTCTACAAAGCCATCAGAAACGCGATTGATGTCGGCTTGTTTCGTGTCCGGTTTGAATTTGAACATGACGACATGCTTCAAAACGGTACCGCTGAGGACGGATTCGACCGTAGGCAACATACAATCCTTCAGAAACTCGTTGCCCGCGTCATTGAGATGAACGCCGTCGCTCGTTAGGACACCCTTTCCCGCTTGATCGGCATTCAAGATTTGCAACTCGCGAACCATTTTTTTGCGCAAATCGAGTAGCGTAACCGAAGTTTCTTTCGCGACGTTGCGGCTGATTTCAGAATATTCTTCTAGCATGGCATCCAACGAATTGGAGCCATCGGTTTTTTCGCCAATCATCGTCGGCGTGCAAAGAATGACCCGCGAGCCAACGCCATGAATTTGAGAGATGATATCTTTTAGCCCAGATTCATATTTGTCTTTCGGCGTTCCATTATTGCTTTGGGAATGCCAAACGTCGTTGATACCAATGTAGATGACGACGAGGTTCGGCTTATGGACGAGGACGTCGCGCTGCAAACGAGCTTGCAAATCGGGGACTTTGTGGCCACTGATTCCAGCACCAATCACTTCGATGGGTTTGTCGGGATGACGTTGCTTGAGTGCCTCTTTGACGAGTGTGACATATCCGGTCGGCCCAGCGCCGGCCTGGGTAATAGAATCGCCTAAAAACACAACCTTCATCGTTCCTGCTTTCTCGGTCTCTTGGGCAATGCCAGTGGTACCAATAACACCTACAACAACAGCAGCTACGAAACACAAAAACACGGGCAAACGAAATTGAGTCATGATCTACCTAGGCCAGTTGGTTGTTCGAATGGTAACTCGCAAAACAGACGAGCGTCTGCAAACATGATACTTTCAACAAGGCGAGAAAACGAGTCGAGTAAATTGAATACCGGAAAAACAAACTTTCACACGACGAATTCGAGACTAATACTCTCAATTGCGGCTTTGGGTGCAAGTCGAATTCTGGGGCTTGTTTGGGTAGACCCGCGATGAAGTTTCATTGTTACAATGGGGCTTTGCAAAAAGCGTTCCT
>JAHEAM010000257.1 GCA_024642765.1 Planctomycetaceae bacterium | reverse complement strand
ACAACGTCGCAACGGCCTATTCGCCATGGTGAAACGGCTAAAGCAAGACGCATTGAATGCGTGCCAAGTTTAGACCAATGTTTTACGCCGATTGGCTAAACGCGTTAGAGCGCTTCGTAGGCTACTTTGCCTTGCGACCTTGCCGCATCACGAGGACACCGGCGATGATCAATCCACCTCCAATCAACTGTGTCGTCAGCGGTTGCTCGCCTAGAAAAAACCAGCCGCCCAACACAGCTACGAGCGTCACGAAGTTTTGATAGACAGCAGCATGTGAACCGCCCAACTGCCTCACGCCAACATGCCACAGTGCGTACGCTAAACCCGTCGAAAACAGGCCGGAATAAATCGTTGCCAACAAGATTCGGGGAACCATTAATTCGGGCAAGGTATCTATAAGTTTGTAACTAACGCTTAAGACGTGAACAGGCGTCGTTACAAGTGCCGACCAAAACGCTAAAGTCATCGGGCCAATTGAAAACAAAAGTTTGCGACTGACGATCGTACCGGTGGCCCACGTGAGCGCGGCGCACATCATGAACAAATTCCCCATCAGATAGGCCGACGAAAAACTGATTTTTTCCTTTCCCATAAACACGATCGTCAGCGTTCCAGAGAGGGTAATGGCCAATCCGATCCAAGTGATGCGGCCCAGTCGTTCCTGTATAAAAAAGTAAGAAAGTACAGCGGTCCACATCGGCATCGAACTGAGCAACAATGCGACATTGCCTGCCGTTGTTCGCGTGACCCCAAACATAAACATCCACATGTAGACGAGGCCTGTCAGGATGGCAAAGACGGCGAACCGCGATTTTGAAAACGGCCCGCGTATCGACTGCCCGCGTCGGGCCTCAAACCAGGCAAATATACCCAGTGCAATTGTCGCGAACACCAATCGAACTGCGTTGAAAACGAAGGCATCGACTTCGCCGACCGAATATTTGACGATCGGAATATTGACTCCCCACATGGTCGCCGTTGCCAACAAGCAAACGTCGGCAAGCCATCGTCGATGAACTACTGGTTCTTGGACTGGCGGTTTATTAGAGATGGGTTCTTCAGCTATTAGAGAAAGCGGCTGCGTGGCGTTCAAGGATATCTATTTTTCCTGTCGATCGAACTAATAGTCGTTCGATAACCTAGTTACTTGTTTGAAGGTTCGTTTTGGGGAGTTGACGCCAATTCTTTTTGCAATTGCTGCGCTGGCAAACGATATAGAAACAAGCCTTTGTTGGAGAGCGCTGAGTTTACCAGCTCTGTCGCTCGAACTTTATCGCCTTGTTTTTGCAAAAACGATGCGATGTAGAACGCGGTTTCTGGCGGAACATTACCCGAGGCAGAAGCACGGTTCAGCCACTCGCCGGCCAATTGTACCTTTTCTTGTTTGAGCAAAAGGTACCCCAAAACGGCCATGACAATTGCATTTTGTTGTTGCAACTGCATGTTTTGAGTAGCCATTTGAACGGCCTTCTCAAGTTTGCCGGGATCATTGCGTTCAGCCATCGCGATCGCCAACATTGTCGAAACTTCGATGTTCGACGGCTCCGTTGCGCGCAATTCACTAAAGAAAGACTCGGCCTCTTCGTATTGTTGGCGGGCAAACGCCATTTTCCCTTTGAGCATGACTACCGCCGGTAAGTTCGAAATCTTTTCGCCGTTCGAAGCTAATATTTTGTCTACCGCTTCAAAATTCTCATGGGCGATCATCCAGTCGACGTACTCTAGCAATACTTTGTTGTCATTCGGATATTTGGCCAATGCCTTATCGACCCAGGCCCCTGCTTCTTTCTCTTTGTCGCCTTGGACTAGCATCGAGGCAATCATCAGCTCAGGAACCCGAGCGCCCGGAGAAAATCGCTTAAAATTTTCCAGCTGCTTCAGTGCAGCGTCCGTATTGCCTTGGCGGAAATCCAATTGGGCCAACCGATAAATGGTTTTCGTCATATTGGGATATTTCGCGATTAAGGACTCGAGGTATTTCCGCGCCGAGCCAAAATCATTTCTGATCAGCATCAGATCCGCCATCGCGTCCTCATGATTCTTCTGGAAGAACGCCATTTCAACCTCGCTGAAGGTACCGGCATCGGCCACAGCTTGACTCTTTTCGAGCAACACGAGCGCGTCGGTCATTCGGTTCTGGCTGATGGCGATCCGTCCGAACGCGTTGTAGATCGAAGGTAATTCCGGATCCGTCTCAGCAGCTTCTTCTAGGCGGCGATTCGCTTCTTGGGCGTTTCCAGTGCTGTAATACAAGGACGCCATCAAAAAAGCCGAGGGTGGAAGCAGCGGGAATTTTTCGTGAAGCACGTCGAATTGTTCATTGGCTTTCACCCCATCGCCAGCCAGAAACGTTTGAATCGCTTCTGTGATTCCTGCCCTCAAAGATTTATCGTTTGTTCCACCGGGTGTTAAATCACTGATTTCTTTGAAAAGTGCGTTAACGATTTTTTCTGCCTCGGAGGCGGCATTGCTTTCGCCGGGTGGCAAGAGGTCGTTCTCTATTGGATTTTCTGGGTCTTGGGCGCTGCATGACGAATTGAAACTTGGGTTCAAGGCCAAGATCGCACCCAGCAATAGCAAGGAAAACCAGCGAACACCAACGACTGAGACACGAAACCTTTTTCGGCTGTTCATGAGATTAATTTCCTCGTAATGATTCGGCTTGGATTGCGTTCAATATTCTTAATGTCGCGGGCGATTGATTCAAAACATAAAAGTGTAGACCAGGAATGCCTTGGCCAATCAAATCTTGAGTTTGTTCAATTGCCCAGTCGACTCCGGCGAAAAACTGATCCTCAGGTAAAGATTGTCGAGCCAGCGATGCCGATAGCGGTGCTGGAAGTTTCGACCCGCACAGCGATGTAATTCGCTCAATTTGCGCCAGACTTGTCACGGGCAGCATCCCTGGCACGATCGGTACGTTGATTCCAATCTTAACACAATCGTCGCGGAACCGAAAAAAATCGTCGTTATCATAAAACAGTTGCGTCACTACTACATCGGCTCCCGCATCCACCTTGCGTTTCAAGTTTTCCAAATCGGCATACCGGCTAGTAGCCTCGCGATGCGTTTCTGGATAGCCGGCCACCAAAACACCGAAATCTTTAAACTCGTCGCGAATTAACTGCACGATTTCGTTGGCGTACTTCAGGCCACCTGGTGTCTGTGAGAATTCACTTTGTCCATGCGGCGGATCACCGCGCAATGCAACAATGAAGTCAACATTTTGGTCACGCGCCGCGCGGAGATAACTTCTCAAGTCGTCTGTGGTACTGCCGACCAACGTGAGGTGCGATGCGACTGGGATTGAATAGCGTTGTTTGATTTTCGAAACGATTTCAAGTGTTTTGTCGCGAGTCGAGCCACCCGCACCATAAGTACAAGTCACAAAGTCAGGGCTGAACTTGAGCAACTCGTTCACGTGCTCATACATCAATTCCTCACCCTTTACAGTCTTGGGCGGAAATAACTCATAGGATAGCCCAAGGCGACCTGAGGTAAAAAAACGACTCAACGACATACAATAACCTGACTTGACTCGAAACGCTTAACACCGACCTAACCTTCGAACGATGCCCGTCAAGAAGATGTTAAAAGGACAATTATAATCCAAATCAGCCCGATTCCGAATGGCACCTCGGAAGGACTTGCGTTTCACACCAGGCCAACTCGGAATCATGAACTTCCCATTCTCCTGGATTTCAGAGCACTATTCTTCGACGAACTTCCGATCTTTGTTCAATCGAAAAACGCTCATCGCCTTCAACTCACGTATAAAAATCTCGTCACCAACGATCCCAATATGGGCCCAGGTCGGCTGCTTGGCTATCTTTCGTTGGTCAAGCAGCTTAAATTCACTCGGATCGGCTTGAATCAACAGCAACTCCCCTGATTCATCCAATGCCAAAATCCTGTTACCACGCGTGACCATGCTCCAATACTTCCCGTAGGGCTTTGAAGTCCAGCGTTCTGAGCCGTCTTTCAAATCAATACAAGCAAATCGCTGGTTGCGCATGTGGAGGTAGATGAAACCGTCAACAATAACGGGAGATGACATGTAGCCCTCGAGGCGGTTGTGCCATACTTCTTTTGCGTTCCATTTACCGGCTTCTTGATTGATGTCGAACAAGTATCCGCCACCTTGGTACGAGCTCGTGTAGACCTGATTTTCAATAACCGTCGGAGTCAGAATATTCATCCCGCGAAACGAGGGGATTTCCTGCTGCCATAGAACGGTACCCGATTCGACATCAATGCCTCCGAGCGCAGTGCGCGACTGGACAATAACTTGCTTGTTGCCGTGTAGCGTGGCAATGATTGGGCTGCTGAATGCACCGGCCGTCATCATGCCCTTGCTCTGTTCGAATGCTTTCCAAACAACCGTTCCATCTTGTTTTTTGATTTTGACAAGCGAGTTGCCTGCTTGCGTGTAGAGGAATTCGCCATCAATCAGTGGGGACGGAACGTTACCAAAGGGTGGTTCATCGCTATTCATTGTCTTCGCACAATCAAGCCGCCAAATGACTTTGCCATCTTCGGCATTGAGGCAAATCAAAATGTCTTGCATGCCACCGACATATAATCGGCCTTCGTCATAGATGGGTGTTGAGCGGATCCAATCGCCGTTGGATTTTGCAAAAAAGGGAACGGACATTGCTCCCTCCCAACGTTGCTCCCAGACGAGTGCACCCGTCCCCCGATCGAGTGCCCGCACAACCTCGAATTTTCGGTCAATTGTCTCCGTAACAAATACCAAATCCGCCACCACAAGCGGCCCTGAGTAGCTCTCCGCCAAAGGCACCCGCCACTTTTGCTCAAAAGCCTTGAGGCTCTCAAGTGATTCCAACATGGCAGACTCGGCAAGACCCGAGCGCTGTGGTCCACGCCATTGCGTCCATTGGTCGCTCGATTTTTGTGCAAAACTCACGTTGATATGGCCCAAAAGCAGAATTCCCAAGCAGGCGACAATGATTTGAATGGATTTGTTTTGCATATGCTTTCCTAAAAAAAATTCTGGTTGACCTGTTTTGGACGGAAGCCGCTTTACGGTTAAGGCAATGTAACTGGGAAAAGTCTCTCGGAACAACCGAAAAAATCGGCCTTTGGGCAAACTTTCTTTTCTGGCGAAGTCGGCACTGGCTCAATTTCACCGCCATTTTCTTCTAACTAGGAACCTCATGACAGAATCAAAGATTCAACTTTTTGTTGATGGTGATTGCCCACTGTGCCGGCGAGAGGTGCGCTGGATGCAAAGCCTCAACAATGTTAATAAAGTTGAATTTATTGACATTGCTTCCCCGGACTTCGAATCCGTCGACCGTCACGGTCAGGCACAATTAATGTCGCAGATCCACGCACGAACATCGGACGGCAACTGGGTTGTCGGAGCCGATGCATTTCGATTGGTGTATCGCACTTTGGGTTTTCGATCGCTCGTTTGGCTAAGCGAACTGCCCCTCATTTGCCAACTGATTAATGTTGCCTACCGCATCTTTGCCCGTTATCGGTTGACGATCACGGGACGCAGGCGTAAGGCGACCCACTCCAGCTGCAATATGACTCGCGGCAACGCGACTTCCCCGTATTCGTGACAGTAAATCATAGGTGTTTGGCGGTCGCCAACAAAAGTAAAATTTTAATGTTGAGAGGCCTTGCCGCCGCTGGTGCCGGGTGATTTACTTCGCCGCTCTTTTGAAGCGACGCTGTTAATCTGGAATGGTCAATGGAAAAATTTCGTTCTCGGTGGATTGTTCCTTGAGAATTTTTTTGCCTGCTTGCACCAGATCGGGGTGATGCTCGGCAATGTTCGTAGTATCGTTTTTGTCGGTGTCGATATCGTAGACTTCCCATTCACTTTTTTGATTTGGGCGATTCAGATTCCGGCGGAGGATTTTG
>JAHEAM010000256.1 GCA_024642765.1 Planctomycetaceae bacterium | reverse complement strand
CGACTTGACCGTGGTATTGGGCGTCAATGAAGACAAACTGGACAGCAGCATGATGTGCATTTCCAACGCGAGTTGCACGACGAATTGCCTTGCTCCGGTTGCCAAGGTCCTGCACGAATCATTTGGTATCGAGTCAGGCCTAATGACGACTGTTCACGCCTATACGAATGACCAACAGATTTTGGACCTTCCGCACAAAGACCCCTACCGGGCTCGTTCAGCGGCAGTCAACATCATTCCAACGAGTACCGGAGCGGCAAAAGCCGTCGGGCTTGTGATTCCTGAATTGAACGGAAAGCTAACGGGCATTTCATTGCGAGTCCCCGTGCCGACTGGTAGTGTTGTTGATTTGACTGTCAATCTTGCGAAGGACGTGACGAAAGAAGATATCAATGCCGCGATGAAGAAAGCCGCCGAAGGCCCACTAAAAGGTATCCTGAGCTATACGGAAGACCCAATCGTTTCGAGCGACATCATTGACGATCCGCACAGCAGCATTTTCGCTGCTGACTTCACGCAAGTCCTTGGCAATAAAGGCAAACTTGCGAAAGTCGTCAGCTGGTATGACAACGAATGGGGATACAGTTGCCGCACCGCAGACCTGATCGCGTTGTTGGGCAAAATGTAATTGTTTGCCCAAGCCGTGAGCCGAATGGCCGTGTGGCCTCGGGCATAACAATTGCGATTCGAAAAAATATCGATACTCCAAACAAGAAACGCCGGCAGCAGTCGGCGTTTTTTATGCGCTGGTAACAGGCGTCAGGATTTCGCCGCGCCCACCGTGAAGGTGGTCCCCGTAGAACAGATTCCAGTGTTGATGGAAGCGGTTTTCAAGAATGGCGTTGAGTTGTTGCCATTCGGACGTTAAACAACTGTTTTTGTTGGCAAAGATTGACGCGTTTAGTGACTTTTGTAACTGCCGCAAGAGAACCTCAATTGCACTGAACTGAAACTGTCCCGAAAGTCGAAATGTTGGCGATGCAACTACTGTATTTTTGGAGTTCAGTGCCAGGATCGTTCCGCGTCGCATCTCGCGACCCAATTCTAATTCTACGTTATCAGCGCAAACGATTGTTCCGGCCAGCATTTGATAGCCAGTTAGTTTCCCAACACATCCACCGACGACAATCGTTCCGCGCCGCATCCGAAAACCAACCATATCGCCCGCAGTGCCGCTAACAAAAATCTTGCCGCCGCGCATTCCTTTTTCACTTGGTGCCTCTGCGGCTCCGACACGGTCACCCGCGTTACCATGCAGCCATATCTCTCCGCCTTGCATTGCACTACCAAGTCCGTTGCGAACATTGCCTTGTATTCTTAGGTGTCCGCCAACCATGCGAGCCCCAGCGCGGTGACCCACATCGCCGTTGATAACGATGTGCTCATCGACTAGGCCAGCAGCCATACCATCCGCGCGGCTGAAATCGCCGTTCCAAACTTGAACGCCTGCGTTAGTATCCCCAACAATCGTGAACATCTCGCCTAGCTCAACTTCACGGTTGCCATCGCTAACGACGATTTGCTCAGCGTCCCGCTGGGAATTGCATGCGCGCAATTTTTCTTGTACTCGAGACATGTCTAGGGACATATCGATTCGATTCAACAGAGTGAAAGAAATCGCCATCGTGAATTCAAGTTAAGGAGAGTCAATCGAAACAAAACGTCTGCAAATTCGCCAGCCTTGTTCATCCATTTGAGAATCAAAAATTCCGGCTGAGCCTGGATCGATTGTACCCGAATTTGTTTCGCTGTTTCATGATGCCAGTCGACGCCAGTCCATGACATTTGTTCGCCGTTCAAAGGATGGGGGACTGCGGTATACTGCATGGATATTTCCATGTTCGCATTTTCTGAAAATCGTTGACGAATTCATGATCACAATAAGGCTTTTCCCGATTTTTGTTTGCCTGCTCGTTCAGTTGTTGTTGATGCCGGTGAACTTGAATGCTAACGATTTGGACGTTTCTCCAACTCCGACACGTAAACGCCCCAACATTCTTTGGATCACGAGCGAGGACAATTCGGCGTTTTGGCTGGGTTGTTATGGCAATCCAGACGCGCAGACACCGCGACTGGATGCACTCGCCAATTCCTCGATCCAATTCACCAGAGCCTATGCGAATGCACCTGTGTGTGCCGTGGCGCGTTCTACATTGCTGACCGGCGTTTATGCTGTCACCCAAGGCACTCAACACATGCGTAGTCGTTACGCAATCGATGAGTCCTTTCAGCCGTATGTGAACTACCTGCGTGAGCAAGGATATTATTGCACCAATAATTCGAAAACAGATTTCAACATCCGCGGCGATGACCGAGCGATTTGGGATGAATGTTCAGGGCAGGCCCATTACCGTAACCGCCCACAGGAGTCGCCTTTTTTTGCGATTTTCAATTTGACAGTGAGTCACGAAAGTTCTCTTTTTCCACAAACTGTCAAACGCAATCGCGCTCAATCGGTCATCCCAAAACAAACACGATTGAATCCACTTCAGTTATCACTTCCGCCTTATTTGCCAGACTTACCCGAGATTCGCAACGACTTCGCGATATATCATGATGTCTTGTCAGCGCTAGATAAGCGCGTGGGCGAATTGCTCGACGAACTCGAATCAGCAGGATTGGCAGACGACACTATTGTTTTCTATTTCGCGGATCATGGTGGACCAACGCCGCGCGGCAAACGTTATCTTGAGGATACGGGTACTCGCATTCCATTGCTCGTTCGCGTGCCGAGGAAGTTTCAAGAGCTTTCCGATGTTCAAAACGCGGCATCAACAGACGAGCTGGTTTCGTTTGTGGACTTTGCACCGACGCTAATTTCGATCGTCGGTCTCGAGCCGCCGCAGTATATGCAAGGCCGAGCGTTCTTGGGGACACATCGCAAACCGCCGCCAAACGACCCATTCGTTTTTCTGTATGCCGATCGATTTGATGAATTGGTTGGTATGCGGCGAGGCCTAACGGATGGACGCTACAAATACATCCGGCAATTCGCGCCACATCTGACCGGGGCTCCCTACAGTTATTATCCGCTCTCGATGCCAGGTTGGAGTGCCTGGCAGCTTGCCGCCACGACCGGAAAACTTGATGAAACGAAGACCTGGCAATGGCAAACGCCGCAACCCGTCGAGGCCTTGTTTGATCTAAAGAACGATCCTTGGGAGATCAACAATCTAGCCATGTCTCCTCAACACTTGGCGACCGTCGAAACGATGCGACAACGACTCATGTCAACGATGATCGCAGCGAACGATTCTGGTGTGATCGCCGAAGGACTTTTTGAGAACCTTGTAGGCGATCGGCCAATTACTGAATGGACGCTTCAGAATAAACGTGAATTGGCAGAGCTGATTTCAACGGCTTTTGCAGTCCATACGCAATCAGCAGAAAGAATGAATATTCTTGTGGCAGCAATCCACTCTGATCGCGCCGTAGTTCGTTATTGGGGACTTGTCGGCTCGTTGATGTTGAACGCGGGTGAATTGCGCATGCCGGCCATTTCCGATGCCCTCACCCAATCGTTAGAAGATTCGGAGTCCACAAATCGGATTCTCGCAGCACGAGCCATCTTCAACCAAGGCGCTGCTGACATCGCACGCACAGCCCTTGCTCGCGAGCTCGAATCGGAGCATAACGCGCCTTCGACCCAGCTACTTCTCAATACAATTACAGATTTAGAATTGGAAGATATCGTTTCAAACACTTGGATCGAGCGTGTCTTGGCCGACCCAAGCGCAGATGAATATCACAAACGAATGGCAACCCGTTGGAAAGCTAAGAGACACACAAAATAACCAGCTCCTTGAGATTCGATTCCAATTGCCCGACGCGACGGGGCCATTACTTTCCGACCATGTTTTTGAAAATCAAATAGGCACCTATTCCAATTGGAATGATGGCAAACATAGCGAGCATCACGAAAGAAAGTAGCCATTCGGCCTGAGACGGTGCTGTATTGTTTTCCTGACCAAACACGCGAAAAAAACCAAAGAAAGTTGCCGCGCCTAGAGAAACGAGACAGAACCCGCCGACGGCAAGCAAAAGTCGTTTGCTCCAAGTCTCTGGCGACATCCTTTCTGGACTTGGCGTTGCATCTTGTCCGAACCCAGTAGCATCTTGCCTTAGATCAGCAGCGTCGTGCTTCTTTTCTGCTAAGTTGCTGACCTTGCCCGTGGCTTTTGAAATTTTTGGTTTTTTTGGCATCTTGTTTATTAGCTTTTGGAATGCTGTGTTCAGTTCAGACAATTTGGCACAGATGCCAAAAAATGACAGCCCCGCGACAAAAAGAACGGAACAGATTGTGGTACCCAAGCGCACAAATTGCGATCTCAACGAGCTTGTTTCTTTTGGGCTCTTTCAAGTTTCTCAATGTCTTCAGAAATCAACCCAACATACAACCCCGTAAACGAGCTGAAGTACCAAAGCCCGAGCAATTGCAACACCGATCCCAGAAAAAGTGAAATGATTGTAGGCATATACATCACGCCTATTCCAATCGCCATCAAAAACCAACTTACCAAACTGGCTGGTAAAAAGCGTGCCCAATGCGTTGTCTGGGCGGCCGCATAGCGATTAACTCGCGCCGAAAAAACCATGAATGGCGATTCATTGACGTAGGCCGCTAACAAAAACAAAGGTCCCAAAAAAACGGCAAACGCTGAAACAAACAATCCTGCAGCGGCAAACGGAAACGTTAGTGTCACAGAGACAATGCCCAGGAAAACACCTGGTAAAGCAGCTACCCACAATGCGATTCCAAATGACTTGACTTTCGAAACGTAATCGGAAAAAGTCACTTCAGACCAATCGAAAAACTTGGGTTTAAGATTCCCGCCACTCTCAAATGCAAATCCACAACAGGCTACCGCCGCCACCCATCCGACCACAAACAAGAGCAAGCCTGGAAAACCAAACATCGCTGCTAACGCGTAGTGCAATGCACCGTCTCCACCCGAATTCCAATAGCGAACCGCCGTGCCAAGCAACAGGTAGGCCATCGTCAAGACACCCGAGACCAATCCGAGCCGGACCAGCAATTGACTGTCAGTGAACATCTTGGTGGCCCACGCGACATCTTTTGTACTGAAGACTCCGAGTTGATCCAAGTTCGTACCAATGGGGTTTCTTTCCAACTCAGCTTCTTCGGGAGTCAGCCGCTCGGACTTGGGGGCAGCATATGGGCTTGCGAACTGGACTTCTTTTGGCGAATCAATCGCGACATTTGGTTTTGCCGGCGGTTTGGGTTCCGCATTTTTGGGGTCAAGGTTTTTCGGGTTTTTCCCGGGACTTGTGCTTTTCGGGACTGGACTCTTTGGCTCAACATTTGCTTTGGGCGAAGCGACGATTTTTGGTGATGGCGGCAGGTCTTCGATTTGCAACTGATATTCTTCCGTCGACCCTGCCGTTTTGTTGGGCGAATGGCCACGGTTTGCATCATCGGCAAATGGATCGTCAAATGTCGAGATTTCGCGCTCAAGAGCTCTGATCCCCTCGTCTTCCAATGGAGCCAAACTTAACTCGCCTGAATCGACTTCATCACTGCTGCGATGTTCGCGGCTAAAGTCCGGCCGCGTTGCGATCGGGATCGGGGCGAGAGCTTCTCCTGTCGCGACAATATCCTTTTCGAAGATATCGTCTTCGTTTTTCCAATTGTCGGTTTCAAGGCCAAAAGATTTCTTGACCGACGCATCAACGTCGGCCAATTGAAACGCATTCTTCTCAAGATCAAAATCTGTCGGGTCTTCGACAACAGCCTTAGCATTCGTTTGATTTGTTTTTTTCTGCTTGCCAGCCAAAACGGCACCCGTGTCGACCTCGGAATGACAGTCGGGGCATTTGATTTTAGTACCTACAGTTCCATTGGGAATCAACAGTCGCGATTCACAAAGCGGACAGC
>JAHEAM010000255.1 GCA_024642765.1 Planctomycetaceae bacterium | reverse complement strand
TCTCCGGTAACAAATAGTGTATAGCAAACATTTTTTGGCCACTTGTTTGCAATTCAAAATCACTTTTTGGTCGTCAACCGGTATCGTTTTACTTTTGACTATTATTTCGCCAGCTCTGAATTGTACGCGAACGAAGACATTTCTATTCTCATCGAATTTGGTGCTGAGTGGCCGACTATTTGAAGGAGTCGCGAACAGATACGTCGACCCAAATAATCGCCCAGGCTTAATTCTAAATTAAGGTTTCTCTCCTAGTATTCTGACAATGATTCGCAAGCAGTGGGGGGCGCGCGAGTGCTTTCGCTACTTGTATAGGTACAGTCTTAGCTTGGAGAACGACTATGGCTAAAATGAGAAGAGGCAAGTCGGCGGGGTGCAATAAAAATCAAGGTCACAATTTACTTCAGAATAGAACCAAATTACTTGACTTTACAACACTTGAACCGCGCCATCTGATGGCCGGAGCGTGGCGAAGTTTCGACGGGGAAGGCAACAACCTGGCAAACCTTGATTGGGGCAGCACTGCTGAGGTTTACTTGCGAGTCAGCACAGCCGATTACGCCGACGGCACGTCAACTCCGGCTGGGGAAGACCGCGCTAACGCACGTGAGATTAGCAATATCGTTTCTGCACAAAACGGCGAGAGCATTATTAACGATCAAAATCTCTCGGCGTTTGTTTATGCCTGGGGACAATTTCTGGACCACGATATCGACTTAACCGTCGCCGCATCGCCAGCCGAAGCATTTTTAATTCAAGTTCCGACTGGAGATGTTGATTTTGATCCTGACGGAACTGGGAATAAAACCATTCCACTATCGCGATCGGCATATGAAATTGACGAAGACGGCATTCGCCAACAAATCAATTCCATCACCGCCTTTGTGGACGGCTCACAGATTTACGGTTCGTCAGACGAACGCGCAGCCGCGTTGCGTACGTTTAAAGGTGGTCGATTGAAAGTCAGCGATGGCAACCTACTTCCGTACAACACCGAAGGGCTAGACAACGACACTGTCGGTGGAGATCCAGCGTCTTATTTTTTAGCTGGCGATGTTCGCGCCAATGAAAACGTCGAATTGATCGCCATGCAAACTCTGTTTATGCGAGAACACAATCGTGTGGCTGATGCAATAGCCCAAAACCATCATGATTGGAGTGATGAACGAATCTACCAAACAGCCCGGCGGTGGGTGATCGCCGAATTGCAAGCGATCACCTACAACGAATTCCTGCCCGCTATTTTGGGAAAGGACGCGTTGACGACCTATCAAGGCTACCGAGCCAATGTAAATCCCGGCATCGCCAATGAATTCGCTGCAGCAGCCTATCGGTTTGGGCATTCGATGATTGGTACCGACATTGAATTCCTCGACAACAACGGAAATGAAATCCAAGATCCGCTGGAAATGCGGGACGCGTTTTTTAATCCTTCGGTTATCGATGCGTCAGGTATCGATAGTATTCTGAAGTACTTGGCCACGGATCGCGCTCAAGAGATCGATATCAAAGTCGTCGATGACCTGCGCAGTTTTCTGTTCGGCGCACCAGGTTCGGGCGGACTGGATCTCGCCGCGTTGAACATTCAGCGCGGACGCGATCATGGTCTAGCTGACTACAATTCCGTACGTATCGCATATGGACTGAAGCCGGTCACGGACTTCACCCAGATCACTCGCAATCCGGAAACGCAACAAGCGTTGCAGGAGGCCTATGGTACGGTCGACAGCATAGACTTATGGGTCGGCGGGTTGGCAGAAGATCACGCTCCTGGAGCCAGTGTCGGTCCAACGTTTAAGCGAATAATCGCTGATCAAGTTCAACGATTACGCGACGGCGATCGCTACTGGTATCAAAATACGTTTTCCGGGCAAAGCCTGAAGACGCTAGAATCGACTACGTTGTCACGAATCATCAAAAACAATTCGACAACGCGAAACATCCAGCCGAACGTCTTTATCTTCCGAACCGAAATCACTGGAACCGTTTTTGGTGATGGAAATCGCAACGGGCAGATCGATTCGCGAGATCAACGTCTGGCTGGCATTCTTGTGCAGCTGCGAACAAGCAGTGATGAACTGGTCAAATCGACGCGAACAGATTGTCACGGAACCTATCGATTCAGCGAGCTTGACATCGATTCCTATCGAGTTCGAATCATCGCTCCACCTGGATCCCATTTGACGACAGCCTTGCCAAAAGAAATCACGTTTACACGCGGTCAAGTTTACCGCGACATCAATTTTGGATTGGCACGTCAGCAAAATGGATCGCATTCTGGTGGTAACCATTTCCCAATTGACTTGTCGACATTGGATTCAGCCTTTGTTGATTTAAACCTGCAAAATTCGTAGATTCGAATTTTATATACGTTTAGAATTACCGTTTTTCACTGCCATATTTTCGTGGAGCGAAAAAGCCACGTGGCATTTCGCTTCGCGAAATAGCAGGGCACGAATTCGTAGAAAGTTTCCAACTCCTGTCGGTCATCTATGTAGCCTAAACTGGGGCCACGTACCAAACTCTTTTTCGGATGTCGTGCATTAGCGCTCCATTTTTTGAGTGATGTTTGGTGTTCTAAGTTGTAAATCAACAAACACCGGACGATGATCGGACGCGAGGGGTTCGTCGACAACTTGCGTTTTGAAAATGGACCAATCCGATTTCTTATCAACAAAAATGAAGTCGATTTCACGGTCAGGGGCAACAGACGGGAACGTAAAGTGATCTTGTGGGGGCTTATTAGCCTCGATGCGCTCCTCGGACAGCAAGTCGAGAGTTCGCGAGCCCATCAGGTCATTGAAATCACCCAGCAATACGTGAGGAATTTCGAGTGCATCCAAAAATTTATCGACACCTGTCGCCTGCTTGAATCGAAACGAATCGTCACGAACCCAATCAAAATGGACATTGACGAACAGCAGCGGACTGCCGTCGGGCAAACGAACTTCAACACCAAGTGCCACGCGAGGCTCGTTCCCTTCAACCAACTGGATGCGACGCACATCACGGATTGGATAGCGCGACAAAAACGCCAGCCCATACTGTCCACCTTGCAAATCCATAAACGAACTAAAGGCTGCGTGCATACCCAGTTGCTTTCCCAGTTCCGCAGGTTCATTGACGACACCGCTTCTTTCAACGCGATTGTCAACTTCTTGTAATGCAACAAAATCGGGGTTCAGTTTTTTCAGCACGTCTGCCGTGCGCTTAAGATCAACAACGTCATCCATGCCGCGACCGTGTTTGATATTGTAGGTTGCAATTCGAAACGGTGCTTGGCTCTGCGCAGGTTTACTTTCTCGAAACGTCGTCAACAGCAACGCATGATCGGAGGGGAATTTTTCGGCATGCTGGTCGATTTTTTTTGAATCTATTGCTTGCCAATTCATGCTTTTGTAATAGATGAAATCAATTCGATCTTGTTCTTGGTCGGGAAACCGGGGCGACCAAGTTCGGTCCGCTGCCCGATCGACAAACGGGTTCACCTCACGGTATGAGTCGCGAAATCCAGCGTCGACTAAAACGTGACTTGTCGGCCAATCGACAATCGCTTTGAACTGATCCAAATTGACTTCCGAGTAATCGAGATGGGACATCGAATTGAAATCGCCTGCGATCAAGACTGGGATGTTTAAGTATTTAGGATCGCTAAGACGTTTATTGACAGCGGCTAAAATTCTTTTCAGTTCTTCCGCTGAAGTTTGGCAAGCTTCCACCATCGACAACGGGTCTTCTGTTTTTCTAGTGTCAATTTCCCAAATTTCTGCAGCATACGGTAACCAAATGGAATAGGAGGCAAATTGTTTGCCGCCCGGCATTTCAATGACCGCACCGACGCAATTGAATTCGCCTTCCACCGAAATGTCTTCGATAATTGGGTAGCGGCTGAGAATTGAAACGTTGGTTCCTCGCGGATGAAAGTGAAAACCCAGAGCCTTCGCAATGCGTTCGCCTGAGCCATAGGTTTCCTGCATGGCGATGATATCAGCGTTACTGTTGCGAATGATATCCACAACCCGCTTCACTCCGATGTCCTCACCGTCTTCTTTTCCGCCGTGCCAGATATTCCAAGTCATCGCGCGGAATTCTGCCGGTTGAGCAAGGGCAGCCGGATGCGTTCCGAGCAACCCAAATACAATGGTGGCAACGGTAGTCAAAATCTTGGACATGATTTTGCTCGCAAAAAAAGCTGTAGGATTGACTAATCAACGCGATATCTTAGACGGGATTTGATTCGCGTTGGAATGCCATTGCCTCTATCGCGGTATTTATGGAAAAATCATCGTTTCAAACATAAAAATATCGCAAAATATTTGGCAGTTTCAGAACGTCTGACATTTTAGCCGGTTCAATACATAAAAGCCCCAATCGCATGTTCTGAAGTTGCACCATACAAGCTCGCTGCGCAAGCAAGTGAACCTTGCACTAGCCAGTAAATATTGGCCAGGAAATGTGGGCTTGCTCGCTCACGTTTCGGGCCTGTTCCAACACAAACATTAAGTCTATTTAGCCATCAATACCAATTAGCAAAACGTTTCAAATTTTGGAAATCGACATGCGAAATATGACACGTGGACAGCAGGCATCGAAAAACATCATAAGGTTCAGTGCCTTATTGGCCGTTTTCGCGATCGGTTTGACATCAGCAAACGCGCGACAAGTCCAATCCGCGGAAAACAAGCTCAGCGCGAAAGATGTCCAGTTCTTTGAAACCAAAATCCGCCCCGTACTAATCGACAAGTGTTACAGCTGTCACTCGGATTCTGCAAACAAAATTTCTGGTGGACTGCGATTGGATTCTCGTGACGGCCTTGTGCTTGGCGGCGATTCGGGTGCGGCGATCGAGCCTGGCAATGCCGAAGAAAGCCTCTTGATGTTGGCGATTAGTTATGAAGACGATGACTACGCGATGCCACCGAAAAAGTCTGGCGGGAAACTACCCGACGACGTCATTCGTGATTTTCGCAATTGGATCAATCAAGGTGCCGCTGACCCACGCGTTGAAGCCGCAGTCCTGGATGATGGCGGCGCCGGTGAGGATGCGAAGGCATGGTGGGCCTACCAAACACTTCAGTCCACACAGGTCCCTACACCTCAACATGCAGAGTGGAGTTCACAGCCAATCGATCGTTACGTATTGGCAAAGCTCGAAGAAAACCAATTGCACCCAGTCGCCGACGCGTCACCGTTGACATTATTGCGTCGCGTCTATTTTGACCTTGTTGGCTTGCCGCCTGAACCCACCGTGTCTCAAAAGTTCCAAGCCAATTGGAACGCCTGTTCAACCGACGCCGAACGACAATCCATTTACGCGCGAGTTGTTGATTCGTTACTTGCCTCTCCACATTTTGGTGAACATTGGGGTCGGCATTGGATGGACGTCGTACGTTATGCCGAGTCGACTGGCAAGGACCTAAACTCGCAGTATCCCTACGCTTGGCGATATCGCGATTACATAATCGATTCGCTCAACGCCGACATACCATACGATCAATTCTTGCGCGAACAAATTGCCGGCGACTTGCTCGGCAGCTCTACTTCCGAAGAGAAAGCCCGACATTTGATTGCCACCGGATTTCTCGCAATCGGCCCGAAATCAGTTAACGATCAAAACCCACGCCAGCTCGCTGTCGATATTGCAGACGAACAAATCGATGCGCTCTCACAAGGCTTTTTGGGAATTACCATTTCGTGCGCCCGCTGTCACGACCACAAATTCGATCCTATTTCCCAACAAGACTATACGGCAATCGCTGGAATATTCCTTTCCACTGAGACTCATTACGGAACAACTGGTGGCGTTAACGGTCGAAACAAAAGCTCTTTGGTTGACTTGCCCAAAGACGCAAGTCTGGAAGACGTTCGACGCAAGCTGACAACTGGCGAATTGAATCGCCGTAAAGAACAAC
>JAHEAM010000254.1 GCA_024642765.1 Planctomycetaceae bacterium | reverse complement strand
GAAATTCCACTGATAAGTTCTTCCAATGGTTGCTGCGTGACCCAAAAACCTGGCTCATTTTTAGCGGTTCCATGCAGCACCTGTAAATAAATCACCTAAACACCACGCTGTTATGGGACACTTATACGTCACATCTTCGTTTTTGATCGCAATTCCCCTAAACTACCTGTGTGGGTGTTGTTTTACCAATGGAAATTAAGTTTGATCATGAGTACCAACGTTTCGCTTTCTCAATACAGTTTCAATGACTATCGCTCGCTCGATAACGAAACGCTCAATGGGCGAATTCGTTTGGCAAAAGAGACGTTGGGTTCGAAGCTGTTGATCTTGGGGCACCACTACCAACAAGACGAAGTGATCGAGCACGCAGACTTGCGCGGTGATAGTCTTGAACTCAGTCGCATGGCTGCCGAGCGCGATTGTGAATTTATCGTTTTCTGTGGTGTGCATTTCATGGCCGAAACGGCTGACATCGTTTCCAATCGTCCCGAGCGATTACGCGAACGCGACAACCAGCGAGTCACTGTGGTGCTGCCGGATATGGCAGCCGGTTGCTCGATGGCCGACATGGCGGCGATTGATCAGGTTGAAAATGCTTGGGCCGATTTAGGCGACGTCATTGATACGAGCGAAATCACACCGGTGACCTATATCAATTCCGCCGCAAGCCTCAAGGCCTTTTGTGGGCGACATGGCGGTATCGTTTGCACATCGAGCAATGCTCCCAAGATCCTCGAATGGGCGTTTGCTAAATCGAAACGTGTTTTGTTCTTCCCAGACCAACATTTGGGACGCAATACGGCCCTGAAAATGGGAATCACAAATGAACAAATGCCTGTCTGGGATCCTTATGCTGACGAATTTGGCGGCACGTCGGCGGAGGCACTAAAAAACAGCAGGGTCATTCTTTGGAAAGGTCATTGCAGCGTGCATCAAATGTTTCGCCCCGAACATGTCGCAGCGTTTCGCGCGAATCACAGCGACATTCAAATTCTCGTACACCCGGAATGCCCACAAGACGTCAATGATATCGCCGACCTTTCGGGATCGACGGGCTATATCATTCGCACAGTAAAAGCGGCTAAGCCCGGAACGAAATGGGCGATTGGTACGGAATTGCATTTGGTCAATCGCTTGAAGAAAGAACACCCCGAACAAGAGATTCATTTCTTGTCACCCGTTTTGTGTATGTGTTCGACCATGTATCGCATTGATCTAGCTCATCTATGTTGGAGTCTGGAAAACCTAGTCGCAGGTACACCCGTAAACGTCATCGAGGTTAATGCCGAAATTGCGAAACACTCGTTAGAAGCTCTCGAACGCATGCTGGAAATTACTTAATTCAAGTGAGCCAAACGGTCATTCGGCTCACTTGCATCTGCGACTTACATGGCGACAATCCAAACCACTCACACGGTTTCATAATTTACCTTGCAATTGGGAAGAGATTCCAAAAACGTTTTCCCATATTGTTTGGTTTTGATACGGGGATCGAGCACTACAACCATCCCAAAATCCGTTTTTGAACGAATGAGGCGCCCGAAGCCTTGTTTGAATTTGATTACTGCCTCTGGCAGTTGATAGTCGTTGAATGGATTACCACCGGCTGCACGAATCGCTTCCAAACGCGCCGCCAGCAATGGGTGGTCCGGTACACTGAACGGAAGTTTCGTGATGATCACGTTCCGCAGCGCATCGCCTTGAACATCGACGCCTTGCCAAAAACTATCCGCCCCAAACAAAACACTGCGGGGCGTGTTTCTGAATTTCTCAAGCAACTGGCCGCGCGGCGTCCCTTCGCCTTGGCTCAAGATCGGCATTTTCTGATCGATCAACCAGGGACTCAAGGCACGAACCGTCCGATTCAGCATCTCGAAACTCGTGAACAACACAAACGCATGTCCATCTGTGAGTTTCAAGTAATGTTGCAAGGCATCCACACATTGGCGTTGATGCAAGTCCTTGTCGGTTGATGGATCGGCAAGATTCGTCACAATCGACAACTGACATTGCTTCGAATAGTCGAAGGGACTGCCTAGCTGAAGCGTTTCTCGTTCTGACAAACCAACTCGTTTGCAAAAGAAGTCGAACGACTTTTGTTTGCCTGCCGCAATCGTTGCGCTGGTGAGAACACAGCAACCAACTTTGTTAAAGAGTTGCTCCCGCAAAGTAGGACCAACATCAATTGGTGCGGCATTGAGCGTGACGTTGGTCCCGCGGCGAGTGGTTGATTTTTCGATCCAATAAACATTATCTTCAATCGAATGTCGGCGCCATTCTTCGATCACTTTTGCCAGCGTTCCCAGTCGGTCAGCTGCCGAAACAAAATTTTGTTTATCGGCAATGTCTTCAAAAGAACTGCCCTTTGTTCGCAACATGTCAGCGAGTTGCTGTAATTCCGGCGAAAGACTGTTTGCGACAATGCCTGCTTTGGTGACACGAGTGGTCGCGTTGGAGAAAGCTCGTGTGTCTGCACGCTCAACCCATGCCACGATATCGTCGAAAAACTCGTTGGACTTGATGTTGGCTCTCACAACATTTCGCTGAGCTTCGTCAAATTTCTTTTCTACCAGCAAGCCTTTTTGAGTGCTTTCGTTGTAAAGTCGATTGAGAATGTACTGCACTTGGTACCTGGAAACCGAAGCACCTAGATGGTCACTTGCAACAGCCTCCAGCGTGTGTGCCTCATCGAAGACCACAACGTCGTAGTCTGGCAAAATACTGACGTCGAGCTGCCGCAGCGCCAAGTCACTAAAAAACAAGGCGTGATTCACAACAATAATATCAGCGTTTTGAAGGCGCCGACGCGCCAAGAAATAAAAACACGAATCGTAGGTTGGGCATTTTCGACTCAAGCAATTGCTCGAATCACTATGAACCTCGTCCCAAACGGAGGAAACGATTTTTTGTGGCATTGACGAGCGAGAACCGTCTTTGGATTCGGCAGTCCAGCTGCGAACAACTTGCAGTTGATCCAGTTCACTTTCATTGAACAGTCCTTTGGACTTCTTGGACGCCACATCAAGTCGCCTGCGACTGAGGTAGTTGCCGCGTCCCTTGGCGAGTACGGCCGAGAACTCTAACGGAACGACACTATTAAGCAGCGGAATGTCTTTGGCTATGAGCTGTTCTTGCAAGGCAATCGTGTGCGTCGAGACGATAATGCGACGTTTCTTCTGTTTTTCCGATTGCTGCGAGTCTTCGCCTGGTTCTGCTAGACTGAGAAGTGCCGGAACCAAGTAGGCAAAACTTTTTCCGACGCCAGTACCAGCTTCGACGACTAAGTGCCGTTTCTGCGTGATTGCCTTTGCCACGGCTTCAGCCATTTCGAGCTGTTCCCGTCGATTTTCGTAGTTCTTTAATCGGCGTGCAACAAGTTGACCTGGGCCGAGAACGTCAAAAGGTTTTAGCATTCGTAGTTCTTGGCCCAAGCGTTAAGGCTCGAAAGTGAATTTGGCAAACAGCGACGGCACGATAAAGGCGCATATCGCAATTCAATATAAGCCATCGTGGCAAGTCGGCGATAGGCTAACGTTAGTTTAAAGACGACAACAATATTGGGCTACAGATACTTGGCCAAGGGACCACCGCCGGCGGCGATCGCATCGACTCGGCCAGTGACTTCTTGGTCTTCGATCAGTGGCGGTGCGTGATGAGGTTTAATCCGCGCGTCGATCACCAAGCTTCCCGTACAACCCCAGTGTTTATTGGTCACAAACGCTCCGACGCCATGAATGTCAGTCGCCGGATTGCTGCGCGTAAATACTGCCCACAAAAAATTATTGAGTGTTCTCGACAAAAATTCGCTGTCGTCACAAACAACAATGAGCGGTATGCCGTCGAACTTCGATGGGTGCTCCAAATGCACGCAAAGTTCAGATTGTATATCATTCGCTTTTTCGAGAGCAAACTTCGGGCCACGTATCGCTAAAACACCTGGCATACAAAATTTTGGAACATCAAAACCGTCAGGCAATTTGAATAAATCCGGCAACTCGCTAGCCAGTCGACGACGTGGAACGCCCACCGCTGCAATCACTAATTTCGAGCCTTCGTTCAAGCCCGTTCCGGAGTAGTCGAGCGTATCCATTGTCGTTTCCGTTTGAAAATGCAAATCTCTTTTCCAATCGACTCGCCGCAAGACTTCCAACAGAAAAGAATCGATCTCGTGGACATCCAGATTCGGTACGCAGGACTCCTCAATGATCCACAGGTATTTGGCCAACGACAATTGGCCTTGTCCTAGAATTGCGTTGGCTTGTGTCAACAGCTCGGCAGGTCGATCCGACGGCCGATAGGGAACATAGCGTTCACTGCCAATCGCTAACAACAGTGGATGCACACCTGCGGCATCAACTGCGTGAATCTGGCGCACGCCTGGCAGAACCGTTGGCAAAACGGGGCCAGTGATTTCGTGAATCAACTGCCCGAATGTCGTATCCTCCTGGGGAGGTCGGCCCACGACGGTAAATGGCCAGATCGCGCCCTCGCGGTGAAACACACCATCTACCTTGAGCAGTGGAAAGTCATGCACCAAACTGTAATATCCCAAGTGATCCCCAAATGGTCCTTCAGGCTTTTGTCGATTTGGGTCAACGATGCCAGTGATACAAAAATCGGCATCAGCATAAATGTGACTTTCGCCTTGTCGCCGCATGTGAATCCGATGACCGGCCAGCGCTCCCGCAAATCCCAACTCTGACATCCCTTCGGGCAACGGCATGACTGCTGCCAAAGTCATCGCCGGCGAGCCTCCAACAAACACGGAAACGCGAAACGGTTTGCCTTGCTCGAGCGCTGTACGGTGATGCACACCAATTCCTCGATGGATTTGGTAATGCAAGCCGATTTCCGTCTCGTGCTCGTAATCGTTTCCGCCGAGCTGAACGCGATACATCCCCAAGTTCGAAGCTTGCAATCCAGGTCGACGCGTGTCTTCGGAATAGACCTGAGGCAGCGTTACGTATGGCCCACCATCATCTGGCCAAGAAACAAGCTGTGGCAGATCAGACAAGTTGCAGCTATGGGCCATGACCGCAGCATGACGAGTCCGTCGAGGACGCATGTGAAGTGCGGTCAACGGAGCTCGCCAATAGCGCGCTGGATTCTTCCAAAAGGTATTTAGGTCCACCTTCAACTCGACCGCCTTGCGTACCGCATCCAGCGTGTCTCGAAACACGAATCGAGCTCGTTCCATTGTTCCGAACAAGTTGCCCAGCATTGGAAATCGGCAATTGAGCACGTTTGTAAAAAGAACCGCAGGCGCACCGGCCAGATAACAACGACGTTGAATTTCAGCGACTTCTAAATGGGCGTCAATTGGATCATCGAATCGCACCAAATGCCCGTGCCGCTCGAGATCCTGCACACAAGATTGAAGACTTCGGTAACCCATGCTATTCCAATGGCAACTTCAATTCGGACGGACGCTATTTGTATACTTGTCTATGTTTTACCGCAGGCAAGACGCTACCAGCAACAACCAATGGCAACTAAACCGAATCGCGGTAAAATGAATACTAGAGATTCAATAACAGAGAATTGAAAGTGTAACATGACCAATTCTCAAACATTATCCTTCAAAACTAGGCATTCCATTTCATGCAAATTTCCGCAACCCCACAACCTGTTTCCGAAATCGAGGCAGAAGCGATCGTCATTTCTGTCTCGGCGGTCGAAAATGAAAACTGGGACCTTTCGCCATCCGCTCAACAGATCGACCAGGCAACCGATGGTTTGATCACAAGACTATTGGAGCTCGGCGAGATTGCGACAGGTGAACTGGCTGTTACAAAAATCCTGGCACCCGCCGGTTTGCGGTGCAATGTTTTGTCGGTGATTGGTATCGGAACGAAGGGACGCCACAATCGAGGCTTGGCGTTTCGCGCAGCCGGCGCGGCGGCGAAATCCCTCGCCAACAAAAAGCGAGCACG
>JAHEAM010000253.1 GCA_024642765.1 Planctomycetaceae bacterium | reverse complement strand
GATGAAATGAGCTCCAAAATTGAGTTTGATTTTTTCTTAAATTTTGATTGGATCGATAGCTGCGAGTTTTTTAACGAGCTAACGAATTGTTAAATGTCGTCATCCGCTTTTTCGACAGTTTGCTTCACAGTGATTTCGTCCACCAAGCCGTATTCTTTTGCAGATTGAGCCGTGAGAAACAAGTCACGGTCCATGTCCCGTTCGACGGTTTCAGCCGTTTTTCCCGTATGAGTCGCCAAAATTTCATTGAGGACGTGGCGGTTTCGCAATATCTCAGCAGCTTGAATCTCAATATCGCTGACTTGGCCCGACACGCCACCAAAAGGCTGATGGATCATGACGCGTGAATTGGGAAGAGCGAAGCGTTTGCCTTTTGTTCCGCCAGCCAACAAAACGGCGGCGCCACTCGCAGCTTGTCCCACACAATAGGTGGCAACCGAACAGCTCAAAATCTGCATAACATCGTAAATCGCCAGCGTCGCAATCACATCCCCACCAGGCGAGTTGATATAGAAGTGGATGTCTTTGTTCTTGTTATCGCTCTGCAGATAAAGGAGCTTCATTACCAATTCGTTGGCATTGCCTGTATGAATCTCGCCTTGCAGAAAGACAATTCGATTTTCGAGCAACATGTCGCCCAACGTCATTTGTCGTTGGCGTGTGTATTGCTGGGAGGCATACGAGTTCTGAACGATATCGAGTGGATGATCGGTCAGTGCCGGAAGGGTGCGGTTCATCTCCATCACAGATTCCTTTGATTTTGTACTGGTCCTAAGTGCGAACAAGCCGCCGTTGCGTTCGAACGAAACGACGCGTTGATGTTATGTAATGTGGTTGCAAGAACTTTTTCAAAAGTGCTTACATTTTCTTCTCTCGAATATACGATGATTGGTCAAGTTTCCAAAGGTCAGGTTCGTTTGGGAACGCTGATTTATCGTTGGAAAAGTTTGAGAACTCAGAAGACAGCTGGTTTTGGCGAGTTGCGAAGATTGTCAGTGCATGGGTCCCATTCGTACTATCGTCCAAAATGTACACCCACAACACGATCAGGCAATGCCTGTCCTAATGCAGGGGAAATAGAGCCCGTAAAAGAAACGAACCCGACGGACTTGCCGTTCGGGTTCATTTGAGTTTTAGGTTTGAAAGCGCGCCACGCGCACTGGAGTTGTTCAGCCCACTCGAATTTCTAATCGCGGCCGTCTTTTTTGGGTTGGCCTGGGATTGCCGTTTCAGGTTGAACATCGTACTTGGCTTCGGGAATGAACCCCGACGAATCGCCAGTGACTGAAAAATCGGCTGCTTCGATCTTGCGTTTTGTTGGCAACTCATAAGGCATTGCCTTGAAATTTGCCTCTTTTTCAATCAAGTCAATGACTTTTCGCTCGATGATCATGTTGCGCATGACGTCAATCTGCCCAGTTTTTTCGAGTCGCGAACGAATCCTTCGTGGCGAATCGCCAGTCGACATCGCCATCCGAGCAATTTCGATTTCGTAATCGGCAGGCTCATCTTCGATTTTTTCTTGTTCAGCAATTCGCTCAAGGATGAAGTGTTCTTTCAAAAGCGTTTCGGTACGGGCCATCGCGTCTTGACGCAGCATGTTTTCCCGGGCCTTGATTTGGTCTTGTGAGAAACCGCTGGTGCGCAACTCCATCAAAGCTCGTGACAACTCTCGGCGGAATTGACGCTTCAACAGTTCGGGTGGCAAGTCCCAATCGGCGGAATCCGTTAGCACCGCGCTAATTTGATTCCGAACCTGTTGACGCTGCTCATAGGAGACTTGGTTCTCCAAAGAGCGTTTGATTTCTTCACGCAATTTTTCGGGCGATTCAAGGCTGTATTTGTCAGCCAAAACGTTTTCATCAATCGTATCGACGCGTTTGACGTCGAGGACTTCGAATTCCAGCTCAATCGTCTTGCCTTGAAGGTCAATATTGTCGGCGTGCTCTGATACGCTGAATGTAGACGAGATTTTGTCGCCAGTCGTTTTGCCGATCATCAATTTGTCAAAGCCCTCAATGACCCCGTCATTGAAAGAAAGTACCGGCAATACAGCCAATGATGTTTCTTCGTGAGTGAACAGCGATTTGCCGTCTGCAGAAGCGACAATATTAAAAGTAACTTCGTCTTCGGCTTGAATTGGACCATTGACGGGAACTAGATCAGCTTCGTCACCTGCCAACATTTTGAGGTATTGCTCAACATCTTGTGCCGTGAATTCGCGTTCAGGCCTCTCAATCGTAAGACCTTTCCAATTTGGAAGTTCAAACTCTGGGCGAACTTCAATGTCGAATTCGAAAGTCATCGAACCAGTTTCCGGAACGTTGACTTGGTCGTAATCGAGATCAGGCTCACTAATCGCAGAAAAATGAGCACCGTCATTGACTTGAGCGAGGCTGTCCATTAACAGCGCACCCTTCACTTGATCGGAGATTTGCTTGCGGAATTTCTTTTCCACGAGCTGCCGCGGCGCCTTGCCGGCCCGAAAACCAGGAAGTTCCGCTCGAGGAGCCAAGTCATCAAATTGTTTCTTGTAGTAACGCTCGATGTCTTCGCGCGGGATCGTTACTTTGACATGGCGTTGGCACGCACTATTGGCCTTAACATCCACGGACAGATTGAGTTTTTTCAGTTCAACAGATTCGTCCAGAGATGACGCTTCAGTGTTCACAAACAATTCCCCAACTTAAATGCACATTTACTGGAAATTCAAATGATGATCATGGGCGGGCAAGAATGGCCTGAACACCCACGAATCCGCAGAGGATTCAACTCTGCTATTTATTTAAGCTCCCATTCTAAGGCTCGCGACCTAGTTTTGAATAGACCTAAGACATAGAGAACTGCGAAAGGCTATTGGATTGCGCAACGACCCTAATAAAAGGCTTAGACGCTGCAGGTTTTTTGTAAAACCCGCAACGCGAGCAGGGGATTTGGATATTTATGCATTCCTTGCAACCTGCGGGTGATGATATACCGAAGAAAACCTTAATAGTGCATCTACAAAACAAATAGACCTGTTTTGAATGGGAAAGCATAAAAGTCTCAAAACCAATGGCAGTGGCTTTCAGCAATAGCACTCGCTCGATTTCTTGATCGCCGCAGGTCACTGCCGTTCTAATTCAGCCGCCAGTAACATTTTTGATGGCGGCCAGGGCGTTCGAGAACGCGAAAAGGCTGACAAAACTTGAAAAAAACGCGGGCAAATAATGAGACAAATAGTGGCGAGAAATGCCAACAGAGAGAAAAAAAGAAAGAGAGCGGGTGATCGGACTTGAACCGACGACAATCACGTTGGCAACGTGATGCTCTACCAACTGAGCTACACCCGCATTTGAGAATTGTTCTCTTGAATTAGGTCTGATTATACTACCGCCGGGAAGCTTTGCAAGATCGGTTTAGCCTCAAATATTCTGCGATTTATTGCGTTTCGCCGTAGGCAACGATAGACTGGCAGCGGTTCGGAGCAAATGCAGATATTCGCGTTTGCTCGGGTTGCTTGTTTACTCCGATAACAAAAAGTCATACGGGAGGCCAACCATGCTGAAATCAAAAAACGTCGATGCCCAACTTGTCGTCATCGGCGGTGAAGCAGACGGGCAGGGCGTCAAACTGCGTCTTCCAGCGACCATTGGACGCGGCAAGGAAGCGTCAATCACGGTCCCACACGCTCTGGTCTCTCGCCTACACTGCCAAATTCAAGAACGTGACGGCATTCTAGTCGTCAAGGATATGGCGTCCCTCAATGGCACATACGTCAACAATCTGAAGATAACTAACGAGCAACCGTTGTTGCCTGGCGAACTGTTGACGTTGGGTAGCGTTACTTTTCGGGCCGAATATATTGCAAACAGTCCAAAGCAAGCCGATTCGATCCCACATAAATTGGGAATGTCACCGCATTCAGCAACAAACGGCCACAGTCGGATGCTCGCTACCCCATCCCCGTCAAAATCTCCGTCGGTGTCAGCATCAACAAAAGGCGATACGGCCCCAAGTCTAGCGGCGAAGCTGCCGAACCAAATTCCATCTGCGTCCAAACAACCGCCAGTTTCGCCGGAAACAATGCGCGAAACAGCCGCGAAATTGACTAAGGCCAAGAGACCTTTCCACGATACTCCGAAGATCAATAGCATTAACGATTCAACAATCGATTTCGAGGAACTTGGGTTCGGTACCCCCGACAAGTCCATCTCGTTGAGTAATCTCAATGCTTTGCCAAACTCCAATCGAAACGTTAGTTTTGTTGGCGAAATCGGTGAGCCGACGGAAAAAAATGTTGATGTCGAGGCATTAAAAATTCAGCTACGCCAAGATGCTCCCAAGGCTGAAAAAATCGACGCTGATCGATTAGATTCATTCATCAAAAAGAACCAAAAATAGGCCTGCGGTAAATGACCGCCTAAAAATAAATGAGCGATTCGCAAACCGCCGATCAATTGTTGATTTCGAGAATCCGAAAGGGTGAAGTTGATGCCTGGAGCGATCTGGTGGGCAAGTTCGAAGGCCGCTTGTTGGCCTACGTCCAAAGTCGTTTGACCAATCGTTCTGCCAGTGAAGATATCGTCCAAGAGACTTTCGTTGGCTTCCTGAATAGCTTGCCAAACTATGATGGCAAGCGATCGCTCGAAAATTACCTTTTTTCAATTTGCGGTTACAAACTTACGGACCATCTACGGCGCGAAGGCCGGCGGCCAAAAATTCCGCTTTCCGCCGGACTTGATTCTGGTGGTGAATGGCAAATTCCTGGCTTCGAACGAGCAGCCAGTAGCATTGCCAGGAGTACTGAACGCAAGGTCGCAGAACGTGATGCAATTGTCGAAGCCATCCATGAACAAGTTTCCAAATGGCAGGAACGCGGCGATTGGATGAAACTCAAATGTATCGAACTGCTGTTCGTCAAAGGCGTCGCAAACAAACGCGTGTCAGCAATTTTGAACATCTCAGAACAACAAGTCGCAAACTACAAATTCGATTTCTTAACGCGAACGCGAGCATTGATCAAACGCCAAGGCTTGTCACACGACCTGTTTCCAGAACTTTATGAAGACGAAGAACAGTAATGGTCGGAATGCCTGGATAAGTGCAAACTGATTTTTCTGGATTGAATTGACGATAATAATACTAATTTAAATCCAAGACCGTCAAGTTTTGCCAATTCATAATTCCTTTCCTGCGATCTTGTTTTCGCAAGATTTTCGCTTAAGATTAAAGTTTAGTAGCGTCAACCCTTCTAAGAAATCGCCGCAATTTCAATTTGACCAAACGCCTTCAATTCGTTTGGGATTAAATGTTTTGGATGGTAAATCTTCGAATAGCATTTGAGCCGCACATGCGGAATGGAATGTTCGTTTCGAATTTAAGGGTTTCACTTCTCCTAGCTTTGATGTCTGGCTGGTTGCTGGGAAGTCTGCTCGCATTCTCGTCGTTAGTGCTACCCTCCAACGCCCCAGAATCTTTGGCTTCCATTGATGGTGTCAGCACCATTTTACAATCCGAATTGCCCGTTCGAGTTGGCACACAACGTTCGAACGATGCATCGGATTCGTTACTCAATCACGCGGGAATGTCTGGCAATGATGTTCTCTCACGTTCTGAATTTCTTTGCCTATTCGCTTTTTCCCACCTGAGCGCGGCTAGACCTTCGTCATCGTCGTTGGTGTTAATTGCTGTCAGCATGCGACTGCAAGTTTGATGAATTCTATGGCGTAAACAAATGCAAAGTTTACGCACGTTCTATCTAACTGGGGTGTAGCCCGTGGGGCTTCAACATCCAGTTTCTAAACCAAAGTTTGTGATTGCGCAGTCAATTTTTGGACATGCACAGCACATCTTGAACTGAATCAACATCATCAAACATTATTTATCAAGGCACTAATTATGGACGTCAAGTCTATCGAATCCGAAATATCAAAAATTACAAATGACGAAAGCCAACACC
>JAHEAM010000252.1 GCA_024642765.1 Planctomycetaceae bacterium | reverse complement strand
CATTGTGATTTGAAAAGGGTTGTGCAATTTGGAGGATCTCTGACTCGCTTGATATGTCAGTTTGATTGACATTTGACAATTGACTCAGGTAACTGCGAATCCTGGTATTGCCGGAGCCATCAGTGTAGTTCACATAAAAGCGACGATTGGATTGATAGTTTGGGTCGAACGCCAACCCAAGTAATCCTTGCTCACCGCTCGTTGAAAGCCCATTCCCTGCGGCCAGGTTTGCAGCAGACAAAAATGGTGTGGAGTTGATCGCACCCGTTGTCAAATCCAGAATTCGAATATTGCCAGCCTTCTCAACAACAAACATTTGGTTCGGGTTACCAGGTGCAGACACCCCCAAAACAGGAAATCCAAAATCCTGTCCCAACACGCATCAGGGTTAACGAAGGCGACTGAGCGAAGGCCGAATTCAGTCCGAACAGACAAATCACACACAAACAACTTGCCAACCAACTTCGCGATTTGAACGTTTGCTGGTAAAATAGTGGCCAACAATTGCGATTTGCAATCAAAATTCCTAGTCTCATTTATGCGGCCTCGAATTGTCCCTGTCTGTCACATCATCAACCCCATTGGGACTGACTGTAACATCCACTGATTTGCGGATCAACGAAATCTCAAATGCAAATGAACTATTTCGACTAAGGCTTGCCAGCATTTTGGCTATTTGTCGTGTTTCGCGTGTTGTTAACAGAGTCGATGAAACGAAGTTTTTTCTTTAGTTTTGATATTGGTCGCAGGATGCCTTCATGAAATCGATCTTAAGTATGTTGCCGGAGATGAATTCCTGGTTGCAGGAACACGGACATCCGGCATTCCGCGCCAATCAAATTCGACGTTGGTTATTCGACTCTCGAATCAATGAATTCGAAGAGATGTCAGATCTTCCGAAAAAACTCCGCGCTGATCTAGTCGAAAATTTTAAATTTTGGGAAACGAAAATCCTGGTCCAGCAGCAGTCGTCCGATGGAACGGAAAAGCTTTTGTTGGGGCTGCAGGGTGGTGGCGAGATTGAATGCGTTTTGTTGCGAGACGGTATTCGGCGAACCATTTGTGTTAGTAGCCAGGTAGGCTGTGCGATGGGGTGTGTTTTCTGCGCGAGTGGATTGAATGGCGTAGAACGTAGTCTGACTTGGTCTGAAATTTGCGAACAGGCGTTGCGTTTGTCGCGATTGCTGCCAGCCGACGAACGCTTGAGCCACATCGTGATGATGGGCATGGGTGATCCACTCGCGAACTTGAGCGGCGTGTTGCCGGCGTTGGAGGAAGCCACTTCTCCGGATGGCCTAGGAATCAGCGCCCGTCGAATCACGATCTCGACGGTTGGCATTCCCGCAGCGATTCGAAAGTTGGCCGATCAGGATTGCCGTTATCATTTGGCTATCAGTTTGCATGCCCCCAACGATGAGTTACGAAACCAATTAGTTCCAGTCAATGCAAAAACTGGGTTGAATGCGATTCTTGGGGCCTCAGAATATTTTTTCGAACACACAGGCCGCCGCCTTACCTTCGAGTATGTGTTGTTGGCAGGCATCAATGACCAACCCGAGCATGCAAGCGAACTTGCTGAGTTATTGGCGGGACGCGGGGCCTTGTTGAACGTGATTCCCTACAACCCAGTCGCCGGCTTGCCTTACCGAACACCTGAGGCCAAAGTGATTTTTCGTTTTCGCGACATATTAGAGTCTCAAGGTATCGTGATCAAATTTCGGCAACGGAAGGGCGATGATATCAACGCCGCTTGCGGACAGTTACGCCGCCAAGCCACAGGCAACGGTCCGGAAATGCCACACCAATTGAATCCTTAGTTGCTATCGATTGAAGCTTTGAGCGACAAAAATAATGTTCATTCCGAAACTCTGTTTGATTTCGGGGGTTAATCTAAATGCATACCTATTCACGGACGGTCTGTTTTTGAAATGCAACTAAAGGACTATGATTGAAGGCTTGATGACCGCATAGCTTTCAGGATTCAAATAATTGTCTGTCACCGACTCCTCCACGTCGAATACTCCCAATTACGAACTCATCGACCCTGATGTACGTTTGATGCTGGAGGTGCGCAATGGCAGTGCCACGGCCTATGAAAAACTGGTTAAGAAGTACGAAGGACGCGTGATCGGTTTTTTGCAGCATATGGTCTCACGGGAAATCGCTGAAGACCTGGCTCAAGAAGTTTTCATGCGTGTATTTCGCGCACGTGAAAATTACACTGCGGGAGCTCGATTTTCGACTTGGCTCTTTACGATTACGCATAACGTTGCCAGTAACGCCATTCGCAAGCGATCCAAAAACGTAGAAATCAACTTAAATGAAGACGATGGTTCGACCGACTCACCTCGGCCGATGGAACGCCTAGCCGTTGCCGCCAGCGGACAAATGCCCACGCGACAATTGGACAAACTGGAAAGCGCCGAGATTGTGCGATTTGCAATTCAAGCGTTGAACGAACGCCAAAGGACGGCTGTACTCTTAAGTAAATTTGAAGGAATGAGTTACCAGGACATCGCGGAAACAATGCAACTCACACCGCAAGCCGTCAAGAGCCTGCTGTCACGGGCTCGCGCAAGTTTGAAAGAGCTACTGGAGCCCTATTTCGATTCCGGAGTTTTGTCAAAATCGCTGTATCAAAACGAATCGCTTGAATGAAAGGTACCAAAAATGTAAGTCAGCCCGAACCCGCTACGCTTGCAGAGCGGAACCAAAAGTAATCATGTGTAACCAATAGCATTTATGTCAAACAAATTCTGAAGTGATGGACGAATCAAAATCCCAAACACCGAACGATGACGAGTTGGTCGCCTATCTCGACGGTGAATTGCCAAGCGAATACGCCGACAAAGTCGAACGTCGATTGGCCCAAGACCCCGAAGCGCGGGTCCGCCTCCAGCACCTCGAACGGACCTGGGACGCATTGGATATTCTGCCGATCTCTGGTCCCACAAACTCCTTCACGAAATCGACAATGGAATTGGTGGTTTCGTCAATCAAACATGAACAAACAAATCGGAAACGCTCGCGCAATCGTATTGTCCTAGCTGCCCTTTGGTGCCTGCTCGCTGTTGTCTCAATGATTGCGTCCTACGTACTTACGACTTTTTGGCGAGACCGGGAGTACCGCGCCATCGTCACGGACTTACCAGTTTTACAAAACTTTGTGATCTATCGAACTCTGCAAAACAACCTCGACTATCTTGAAAAACTCAATGAAGCCGAAATTTTCGTGAACGACAATTTGACTTCTCCGTACACAACGACGCCCAAACCGACCTTCGAAGAAAATAAAACGTTGATGGAGGCCATGTCACCCGAACAACTTAAGACACTTGAACACCGAAAACTACAATTCGATTTGCTGAACACACAAGAAAAAGAATCCTATCGAACGTTTCATACCATGTTGCTGCAGCAGCCCGATTCGCGGCAACTCATGGCAGTTGGCGAAAGCTATTACAGCTGGCAATCCGAACTCGACATCGGAGAAAAAATTGAATTGCAGAATCTGGCAACGCCTCAAGAAAAAATTTTATTCATTACTAAACTCCGAGAACTGCAGTCTTCAGAAGTTGACAGACTACCCAAATCAGATTTTATTTCGTTCGATCGATGGCTCAAAGCGCTCGCTGAAAAATATGGCGAAGAAGTAAAGTCACAATTGGCAGGGCGAATTCGACAGTCTTCCAAAGAAGCCGTTTTGGCAAATAACGAAACTGCCGTTCGAATCTACTTGCGATTTAGCAATTCCCGTGAACTTGTGCCGAGCGCGGAATATCAACTTCTCAAGACAACGTTATCCACCGCCGCAAAAAGAATTATGGAATCAGGCAACGATTCCGAATTGAACTTCGTACGCCAAATGTTGGCGCGTCCGCAAATCACAGACGCAGAACTGCAATCGTTTTTCTTCACGCTGCCGTCCGAGGAACGCAATAAACTTGACGGTTTGTCTCCCGAATTGTTCAAAGACGAAGTGCGGGCCCTTTATCTCAGCCGAAAATTGCTACTCCCTCGCCAATCGCGTTAGGGCTTGCCTGCCGAGCAACCACAGAGGCCCTTTCCTCACAGATACTAGTGGACCTGCCTATAATCAAATTGACGGAAAAAACGGTTATGTATTCGAGCATTGTGTTTTAGTCGACTCAATCTCACCCCCTAGCACCCAACAATCCGAACTTTTGACGAAAGATTGAGGCTTGAACTTAAACTTTATCGAACTTCTTTGATAGGATTGCGTCAAAACACCATTCGCGTAGATTGCCCCTAACAAGGTTCAGTGATGTCCTTTCAATCGCCAACCCAGCCACTCCCCGAGCCGACGCGCTCGGCTTCCATGTCGCCAGCGACGGCTGTTGACAAATACATTGAAAAACAGCTGCAGCACGCGAGTCGTCAAGTTCGCTTAAATGACGTTGTGACCAGCCTCATTTTGATGGTCATTTGGACTCTGAGTGTTTTGCTTTTGGCAATCGTAATTGACGCTTGGGTTGTATCCTTAGGGACTTTGACACGTTGGTTGTTTTTCGTCGTCTTGATCGTTGGACTTGCTGCAATCGCATTCGTAAAATTGGTTCGCGCAAGTTTTCGCCACATCAATCCAAAGTATTCGGCGAAAATGATCGAGGCGGCCAACGATCGTTTCAACAACAGCTTGATCAATTATTCTTATTTGCAAGCAAGTCCGTCAGCGGCCAATCGGCCAGCCATAGTCCAAGCCGTTTCCAAACGCGCTGCTCAAGATCTTTCGCAAGTTTCCAACTTAGAGAAGATCGATCGTGCAACGGCGATTCGATGGGGATTGATTTTGGTCGGCCTTGCAGCTTTCATGGTGTTGTACGCAATCCTTTCACCGAAGAGCCCTTGGGCTACGATCCAGCGAGTTCTGTGGCCAACGGCTGCAGTTGCTCGGCCATCGATTGTCAAAATTGTTGACGTCACTCCTGGAGACACACGTCTATTTTTCGGCGAACGACTACTGGTAACTGCTTCAATCAAAGGCCAACACAATCCAGATGATGTCCAACTTATTTTCAGCTCGTCCGATGGTCGCTTCAATCGTGTTGTGGTGTTAATGCAACTCGCAGCAGAAGATGGCAACTATCAAGGCGTGGTTTCGACTACTGACTCGGGTGCACTCGATACGGATCTAAGTTATTGGATCGAAGCCGGTGACGCCCAGTCACGACAATTCTATGTGACAGTTAACCCAAACCCAACGATTGCAGTCGAAGACATTCGGATCGAACCGCCCGCTTACACAAAGTTGGCCAAACGTGAGCTGCGTAAGAGCGACGTATTGTCGGGTATTGAGGGCTCACGCGTGTTCGTTAACGCTTTGGCCAACATGCCCATCAAGGTCGCTTATGTCGAACTACTAAAAACGGAGCCGGGCCTTGCGAAATCGGCAAGTAGCTCGGTCATTTCGTCGATCACGATGTCACATGACGGACAAACGGCCAGAGGCGATTTCTTGTTGCTCTTCGACCGAAAACAGCGGACGCCAGAATTCACCCATTTTCAATTGAAATTTGTCTCCGTGGACGGACATCGAAACGAAACCACAAACATTTATCCCATTCGAATCACTCCAGACCTAGGTCCGGAAATTCAAATGATCAAACCTGAAGCAAACGAAATCCATGTCCCCGTTAACGGCTCCGCTGACCTAGAAGTTCTCGCCCACGATTTGGATTATGAGATTGCTTCTGTCCGCGTCGTGTTTGACCATCAAGGAACAAGGTTGCTCGATGAATCGATCCAGTTGCCAACCGAAACCTCACGTCAAATCGTCACCAGTCGTATGTCGATCGAGCCTTTAAGGCTACGACTGTCACCAGGCGACAAAGCAATCTTTTACGCCGAAGCAGCCGACAATCGAATGTCACCGCATAGCCATGCGCCAGAACCGAACACTGCACGAACGGATAACTATACGCTGATCGTTGAAGAGGCAGATCTCAACGCGC
>JAHEAM010000251.1 GCA_024642765.1 Planctomycetaceae bacterium | reverse complement strand
GTGAATTTTCAGATGTTGCTGTTGAACTTAATCCCCTGCTTCCCATTTGATGGGGCCGAAATGGCCCGCTCGGCGTTACGTGCGCTGGACGTCGATGTCGATGCAAGTAAAGTCGAATCGACACTGATGGCCATGGGGCAACTCATCGGTTTTTCGTTAATGGGGAGTGCCTGGTTATTTCGTAGTTACGAAAACGGTCCCATTCAACCTGTCTGGGCGCTGCTGCTGTTGGTGGGTGTGCTGCTATTGTTTTGTGCGCGAGTGGATTACCGTCAGCGTATGCGGCAACATATCGATAACGGAGATTGGGACGAGCCCTTAGTCGACCAAGATTACGAGACTGAGGCAAATTACGGTAGCATGAATTTCCTGACCGACGAAGGATATTCGCAGTGGCTTGTTGAAAAGCACCAAGAGCGCGAAAGAAATCGATACGAAATCGAACAAGAAATCGAAACTGACGAAGCTCATCAAGTTGATGAAATTCTCTCTAAGTTACACACAACTGGTTTAGACGGCCTAACGGAGGACGAGCACGGATTGCTGGAACGGGTCAGTGCTCGAATTCGGCTGAAACGTCAACTTGATAATGTTGATTGATTGCCAGTCTGCAATAGATTCTCAGCCCGCGGCTCGTCGGTGAGGAAATTGTTATCTTGGCTAGGTCGGAGGCTTGAGTGGTCGCAGGCCAAATTGGGCTCTCCAGTTGGCAACTAATGTCCAGGCTACTGGCTCCAAACGCAAGAACTTAACAAGCTGCGTCGTTGAAATTCCGACTTTTTCGGCAACACCACTAACGTCGCCTTGAGCTAAAGCGACACGATCGAGTGCATCGGCTAAAAGGCATGGGAATTCCGTATTTTCAACGTTGACTTTTACGCGTCCCGATTGAGCGTACTGATTCCAGAGCGCCGAGATTTTCTCTGTAGGTTCAGGCGTACGGATAGCCAACGCAAGGCTAACTCGCAACCGTTGAATGGCGACCTTTCGATTGCGGGCTTGCTCCCGACGTTCACTTGCGGCACCTGAGACCTGAGTCGGTCGGTGTACAATTTCGATCGCCGTTTCAACTTTGTTTCGATGTTGCCCGCCAGGTCCAGAACCCCGTGTCCGTCGTTCGGTACAATCGCGAAGGAGTTGTTCAATCGGCAAACAGGCTGGATGCATTGCTTTACCAAAGATCCTAGGAACAACATCCCGTATTGCCACAGCAATCGCCAGTTGTATTGTTGGAGACTGGACTCGACTGAACACTAAGTCCCGCTTTTGTTTCTTGCGGCGAACGTACTCCTTTGCAATCTGGAGCGAATTCTGGCGCGTCGGCCTCGAGCACTTCTTCATAGGAATGAACGAAGTTAAAAGAATCGGAATAAGGCTCGTCTTGTAAGCGTTCAAACGTCCGATTGCTAACAGCCGTTCGTCGCCCACGCTCATAGAATTGTTCAAACTCGTCTTGCACGGCTGCAAACGGACCGTTGTAAATGACAGCCTGATTGCAATCGAGATCCGGGCCACTCATTCCCTTGTATGCCAAAACGGTCACCGAACGAAACTCGATGCCTTCGACGACCTGCCAGGGATTCGTCTGATATTTGTCGATCGAAATACCATGAAAGCCCGCAGCGACAAACTCATCAACAAATCTGTCTTCGCGCCACGCACCCGAAATGCAGCCAGACCACAGCTCGGGATCATTCTGCAGATCGACTGGAACCGATTCATCGCAAACAATATCGCTAATCGCCGCGCGACCGCCCGGCCGCAAGACTCGGAATATTTCCTGGAACAATTGCCGCCGATCTTGGGGGTTAATTAAGTTCAAAACGCAGTTTGAAATGACACAATCTACGGAATCGTCAGGAATCATCGGATTCTGCATTCGCATTGCGTTCATCAAATCGAGCACTGCTAGGCTACGTTCAGTCCCATTTATTTTTAGTGCATCGACTTGTTCGCCCAACTGTTCGATATCCACAGCGAGGTCTTGGATGCGACCGCAACGAAACACCACATTCGAGTAGCCAATTTTTTCAGCAATTTCGTTTGAATATTTGCGGGCCACAGCTAACATTTCGGGATTGCGATCGACGCCAATCACTTTGCCATTTTCGCCGACGACTTGCGACGCGATGTAGCAAAGTTTACCGCAGCCGGATCCAAGATCGAGTACGACGTCACCAGAGCGAACATAAGCGGACGGATCGCCGCAACCGTAATCTCGTTCGATGATCTCCGCAGGAATCACTTCGAGCAATTGCTTGTCATAGACAACGGGACAGCATAACGCTTCCTCTCGCGAATTCGCTGCCGCGGAATAGCGTTCCGTCACTGCGGACTCAGGATTCAAAACAACCAAGGGCTGGTTCATTAGTCGATTCCGTTTGGGTCAAGAGAAATAGGGATCTGTCGCAAACTGCTTTCAACGAACACGAAACTATCGCGATAACTACCGCAAAAACGCTTCGTGCAGGCCACCATCGACGTTAATGATTTGGCCCGTGGTTTTGCTGGAGCGATCACTTGCGAGAAAGAAAATAGCCTCAGCTTGATCCTTGGGTGTGATTGGTTGTTTGGTCAAAGTTCGTTCTGCGTAAAAATTCGCCAACTTAGAACGTAACGCATCATCGGTATCGGATTCTTCGAATTTGATGTCGTACTTAGTCAGCGAGGCAATTACTCGATCCCGGGGAAACATCGTGCTGCCTTCGACGACGGTTGCGGGCGCGATTGCGTTAACGCGAACCAGCGGTGCTAGTTCAATGGCCAATTCTCGCACGAGGTGATTTGCGGCGGCTTTGGAAGTGTCGTAAGCCAAAGAGCCTTTTTTGCCAACGACGCCGTTGACGCTCGTTGTCAAAACAACAGCGGCCCTCAGCCCTTGTTCTTTCAACACGCCACGAAACTCATCAACCACGTTGAAACTGCCCTGCACGTTCACATCGAAGGTAAATCGCCATTTTTCGTCGGGGATATTTCCCGAGCGATCTGGTGCAACAAAGACACCGGCAGTGACGATCACCCGATCGATGCCACCGTAAGCCAACAGAGTATCTTTGATAAGATTCTTGATCGAGTCGCGATTGGTGATGTCAACGCTCAAACCAATCGCTGGTCCACAACCTGAAATGCCAGAACCAGCCACACCGATTCCTTGGCCGTAGATGTCGGTTAGCTCCTGGGCTGTCGCTTCGGCGGCAGGTTTGCTTAAGTCTGCGCATACAATGTGAGCACCTTCTTTGGCAAGACGATGGGCCGTTTGTTTACCGATTCCGTTACCTGCTCCAATCACCAAAACGATATCTCGTGACATTTCTTTATCAGCTGGGGCTCGTTTCAATTTGGCTTCTTCAAGTAGCCAGTATTCAATGTCAAAGGCCTCTTGTTTGGGCAGCGCAATGTACTTTCCGATTGCCTCAGAGCCGCGCATGACTTCGACTGCGCAAGTATAGAATTCCGCTGTGACACGCGACTCACTTTTGTTCTTGCCCCAGGCGATCATGCCGACGCCAGGAATCAAAATCACGGTTGGATTTGGATCGCGCATGGCGGGTGAGTTGGCGTGCTTGCATCCTTCGTAGTAAGCGGCATAATCCATGCGATATTGCTTCAATCCGGCAGTCACCTTGGCCTTAAGCTCAACAATTGTTTCCGCAGCCGGATTCCAATCGACATAGAGTGGTTTGATTTTCGTTCGCAGGAAATGATCGGGGCAGCTAGTGCCCAATTCTGCCAGTCGTTCGGCGTCGTTGGAATTGACGAAACGCATGATTTCATCGCGAGTCTCGACGGTACCAATAAATTTGCTGACCTTGGAAACTTGGCCACGCAGCCAAGGTAGCAGGGCAACGAGGATTTTGTTCCGTTCGGTTTCGGCAAGGCTTTCGTATTTTTGTCCGCCGAATGTTTTTGCGCCTTTGTCGTGGTCGTCAATATATTTCGCAGCGCGTTCGATTAATTCAAGTGTCAGTTCGTAGCATTCCTTATCATCGTCCGCCCAATTGATCAGGCCATGTTGGCCCATTACCAATCCCTTGAGGCTTTGATTCTGTTCAACCTCGCGTTGCATCATTAGCCCAAGTTCAAAACCGGGGCGCAACCAAGGCACCCAGCCGACGTCGCCACCAAAAATGTCTTGGGTTAACTCGCGACTGCGATCGCAAGCAGCAATTGATATCACACTGTTCGGGTGCATGTGGTCGACATGACGCGCTGGCAGAAATCCATGGAGCGGTGTGTCAATCGAACTGGCCCGCGGATTGAGATTAAACGTGCAATGCGGGAATCGGCCGACCATGCTGTCCTCGGCAGGCGTCTTAGGCCCGTTGTTCGGCAGCGATTGATAGTTGGGGATCAGCCCTAATAGCTTGTCCATGTACAAGGCTGCGAAGTTCTCGAGCTTGGAAGTTCGCAAGTCGCCACCAGAGCCCTTAACCCAAAGGACGTCGCAGTCCTCACCGGTTAGTGGGTCGCATTCGACGATTTTTGAGGACGTGTTTCCGCCACCCGTATTGGTGATGCGTTGGTCGGCACCCAGGCAATTGGAGCGATAAACGAGGCGTTCTGCGGGCAAAAGCTGTTGGGCAACGTCATCATCCCAATGACGCGTTACAAATTTTAGACCCTTGGTAGCCGCTGCTGACATTTCGTTCACCTCGAATGCATAGTTTTTTCGTCAAATTTCAGCGGTTCATATTCGCACATCTATTGCGAGTGTCAAGGCAAAGACGATGCCAATGCAACAACGAATCTGCGTTCGATAGGAGGCAAATCGATTTACGCTCGTGAAAGGAACTCGCCCGTTCGAGTGTCGATTTTCACCCGTTCCCCCTCTTTGAGGTATTCGGGAACCTGGACCACAAGGCCTGTTTCTAACGTGGCGGGCTTCGAACGGCTAGTCGCCGAGTTGCCTTTGACGCCTGGATCGCATTGAGTCACTGTCAACTCCACAGCAGTCGGTAGTTGCAGTCCTACACATTCGTCTTTGTAAATTAGAGCCATCACGCCCTCGAGTTCTTCGGTGACGAATGGCATTTCGTACTCGACATCCTCGACTGCTAAGCTGTATTGGTTGAAGTCTGTCTGGTCTAAGAAATGTACGTGCGTCTGGTCGCGAAACATGAGTTTGGCAGGACGACGACGAAAATCGGCTTCGGCAAGCGAATCCGTGCCTTTCAATGCAATGTCGACTTTTTGCCGCGTCACAAGATTGCGACCTCGAAAGTTGTACCAGGTTGCAGCGCCTCGCGCAGAGGGCGTTTGGACTTTTACAGTTTCAATGATCACAGGCTCGCCATTGTATTCCAGGATCGCGCCGCTTTTGATTTCCTTCGCCTGCATGGTTGGCAACTTTTCCGCTGGGTTCGAGAGTTTGCAACCAAACACTGGGTTGCGTCCTTCAATCGTCACAATTGACATTGTAGGTCCATTTGATGTGTCTTTTCCATATCTGTTGGGAAATTTCTCGGCAACATTCGGCCCAAGTGATACGTTTCGACACTGATTCGTTGAATCGAGCGCGGATCCTGCGCGTTACGATTCGATTCGCCAAGAATGGAAACGAACTCTTTTTGGAAGTGGCATCGGAAGTCATGACGTCTCCCCAGTTAATTCGAATTCTTGTAGTTTGGCTCGCGTCCCTTGGAGCGCTGGGAAGCGGTGTCGTTCGCGGACAAATTCGACTTCCACAAATTGACCCCTCAGGCAATCGCTTCTTTTTGCCGTCGCCCAATTCGACGACGATTTTGAATCCGTTTCATGCGAATACGACTGGCAGCGGCGGTCTGTTTAGCCATGCCCGCAATTCGGCGACCAACGCGCAAGCGTTTCCAACTAACAAATCGTACTGGCTTGGCAGTCATACTAAATCCGGCAATGCGACACCGGCGTTTACACATCCCGCGGCGATCCCTGCGTGTGCAAATCCAAACGACCCGAACTGCGGCAGGAAGAGCGCGAAGTATCTGATCCCCGACGCACATT